>NZ_JAVJTO010000063.1:0-153438 GCF_040220235.1 Coleofasciculus sp. B1-GNL1-01 | reverse complement strand
ACATCCCATGTGATGGCGTACATCAATGACCCACACCATACAAGGCACTAAAAAAAAAGAGTACGGCGGCTTAAGCCGCAATGTCGCTTTTCCGCCCCGGCTTGAAAGACCGGGGCGGAAAAGCTCCTGTAGTTTACGTGTGGTTAAACCTGCACGCGAATCGAGTTATGAACCGGATGTCGTCGTTTTAGATAAAGTGGGTGTGGCGAATGACGAACCTCGCTGGGACAATGAATCTATCATTATATTGGGAACTTCTATCCGTTTGGTTATAGAAGTGGTTTCCACGAATTGGAGTGATGATTATGCCCTGAAGTTGGAAGATTATGAGGCGATGGGTATTCCTGAGTATTGGATTGTAGATTATCTGGGATTAGGGGGTAGGCGTTATATTGGTAATCCCAAGCAACCGACGTTTTCGATGTATCAACTTGTTGATGGTGTGTACCAGGTGACGCAGTTTCGGGGAAATGAGCGGATTGTGTCAGCAAGTTTTCCAGAGTTAAATTTGACAGCTAATCAAATCTTTAATGCTGGGGTGTGAGCGTGTTTAAGTTTCAACCCAACCTACTGGCTGCGTCACACCACTACAATTTGGCTACACCTTCTAAAGTCGGGTAGGCATTGACCGAAATACGTTAGAGTAGCTAACAATTTTATTGGATTTGACGCTCTTTTTTAACATTCGCCAGCAAAGCCCCCTATTTACAGGCTGATTATGGTACTATACTCTTTGTCTAGCTAAGTATAAGTCAGGTCGTCAGCAAATAGTATGCAAATATCGGAACGCCAAATGCACCGATTTCGATGGCTGCTGACCATTGGTTGGTTGTTACTAATTCTTTCGTTGTTCTATGACCCTTTCTCTCCTGGATTAACCACTCCTGACAATACAATTAGTCCTTTAAGAATTGACCCCGCTATTTGTGTAAATGTTCAGGGAACTTGTATAGAAGAGAGTCCTTATGCCTTGGGAGCGCCTATTTTCTGGGGCATTATCGTCCCCACCAGTATTTTCATTTTGTTAGTATTTGGACATGAATTATGGCGTCGGATATGTCCCTTGTCATTCCTGTCCCAAATTCCTCGCGCTTTGGGATGGCAACGGAAACAACGACGAGTTCACCCTCAAACTGGGAAAGTACGCTATCAGGGAGTAAAAGTGACTCAAAATTCCTGGTTAGGTCGGAATCATTTGCATCTCCAATTTGGACTGTTTTATCTAGGATTATGTAGCAGAATTTTGTTCGTCAATTCCGATCGCACAGCCTTGGCAATTTTTTTATTAACAACCATTATCGGGGCAATTGTAGTGGGCTACCTCTATGAGGGTAAATCCTGGTGTCAGTATTTCTGTCCCATGGCTCCGGTGCAAAAAATTTATGCTGAACCTAGAGGATTGTTGACGAGAACAGCTCATGAGGAAGATCGCCAAAAGATTACGCAATCGATGTGTCGCACCCTAAACAAAAAAGGCGAAGAACAGAGTGCTTGTGTGGCTTGTCAGAGTCCCTGTATTGATATTGATGCGGAGCGTTCCTACTGGGAAACGATTATGCAGCCGCAACAGCAGTGGCTCTACTATGGTTATGTCGGATTGGTCTTGGGTTACTTCATTTATTATTATCTTTATGCCGGGAATTGGGACTACTATTTCTCTGGCGTTTGGGCGCATCAAGAAAATCAGCTAGCTACATTAATGAGTCCAGGATTTTATCTGGGAAATCAGCCCATTCCCCTGCCTAAGTTAGTCGCTGTTCCGCTGACATTAGCCGCATTTGCATTTGCCGGATCTAGCATAGGAATTAGTATAGAAAAACGCTATAATGCGGTTCAGCGACGCCAGCAGCAACCCCTAAGTCAAGAACTAATCCGTCACCGGATGTTTACCCTTTGCACGTTCTTTGTCTTTAACCTATTCTTTGTCTTTGCCGGACGAAATTTTATCCGGTTGTTACCTGCACCGATACAGTATTTATTTCCACTACTTATTGCTATCTGTAGTACGCTATGGCTCTACCGAACATGGCAACGCAATCCCCACCGCTACCGCCAAGAAAGTCTAGCCAGCCGACTGCGGCGACAGCTCAGTAAATTAAACTTAGATATATCACGTTTTTTAGAAGGGCGATCGCTTGATTCTCTGAATGCCGATGAAGTGTATGTTTTAGCTAAGGTTTTGCCAAATTTTACCAAAGAAAAACGGCTTCAGGCTTATAAAGGAATTTTGACAGAAGCTCTTAATGAAGGGTATGCTAACGTTTCCAGCAGTTTGAATAGTCTTCAACCAATGCGGCGGGAACTCGATATTTCTGAGGCGGAACATCAGGAGATTTTAACAGAGCTTGGAGTTGAAGATCCTAATCTGCTTGATCCGCAAAACCCTAGGAGTCGTGAAGATTGGTGGCGTCAAGAAAGTTATCGTGAAGCCATCTTGACGCTCATTCTGGAGTTTTCCCAGCATCATCCAGAGCAACACTTAGTCACCGAGTTAGCTGAAGTGATTAATGGCAAAAAGCCGATGACTGATTTGGAGACGTTACTCAAGCAATTATCGAAACGTGAATCAAAAAGCATTGAGCAGGCTCGCCAAGATTACGGGGTTACCACAACGGAGGAAGCCGAGATTATTAAACAAACTGATCCGCATCAGTTGTGGCGGATGATGAGCCATAGCTTTGATTCATTCAAACATTTAGACGAAGACGATCGCCTAATGGCATATTTTCGGCTTTTGGACAAGGATGAGTCAGGTTACATTAGTGGCGAAGAATTAGAAGTTTGTTTGCGAGAGATTAATTCCCAAGTTACTCACGCTGAAATTGAGGCAATGCTGAAGCTAGCCGACACCAACCGCGATCGCCAAATTAGTTATGAGGAGTTTAGGGAAGTTTTGCATCTTCTAGACTAGCTATGATAAATTACTAGAAAGTAATCTCTATTTAGTCTTTAGTCGCAACAGGTTAACTATAGCGTTGGGTTACTCTTTGAGAAGGATTTACTGACGTTTAAAGAACTCAAGCTACTGGACTGGACTGACATAGCTAAAATTGTGGTATGGATTTGATGGTTAAATCGGGCGCACGTCAGTGCGCCCCTACGGTTTCTGGATGTAATTTAAATTCATTAAATTAGGTTGATCACGCCATTACATATAGCAGTAGACACATCGATTAGGACTTTCGGCACCATTGTAGAGACGTTCCGGCGGAACGTCTGGAACCAAATGATCTGTCCTAACCGCTATGGCGGTTGCTATTCTCTCATCGCTGTGATTATGGGGAAGGAATTTAATGTTTTTCTATGATGCTCTATGTTCTACTGCGCCTAAAGTTTTAAGTGCGGTTTTCTCAGCTTCGGTTAAACCTGTAACACCCGTGATATTCATGTTCACATAGGGCTTGTTTACTAAAGTTTTTATACACTTGCCCGATTTCACATCCCAAACTTTAATTGTTTCGTCATAACTACCACTGGCTAAGATTTCACCGTCAGGACTCAGTGCTACCGACTGTACGCGATTTGTATGACCCTGTAAGGTTCTGAGACATTCTCCACTGTGAATATTCCATAGTTTTATGGTTTGATCGCTACTTCCACTAGCTAGTATTGTACTGTCAACATTAATGGCTACTGAAGACACCTTATCAGTATGCCCTTGGAGCGTTTTGAGACATTTTCCTGTCGTGGTATCCCATAGCTTTATTGTCTGGTCGCTACTTGCACTGGCAAGAATTTTACCGTTAGAACAAATAGCCAATGACCATACGGCATGATTATGCCCTTGAAAGGTATTTATGCATTTACCTGTTTTTATATCCCATGATTTAATTATACCATCAATATCGCAGCTAAATACAGTTGTATCGTCACGACTAATTAACACTGACCTAACTCCATTTGTATGCTCCTGTAAGATGTTCACACAATCTCCTGTAAGAATATTCCATAACTTAATTCTTTTGTCATTACCCCCAGTTACCAAAATCTTACTATTACGACTAATTGCGATTGAAAACACTGGGCTATTATCTGTTTGCAATGTTTTTAAGCACTTCCCCATAGAAACATCCCAAATTTTTGCTGTTTTATCCCCACTACCACTCGCTAAAATTTTACCGTCAGTGGTAAGAGTGACTGAATCAATCCAATCTGTATGATCAGATAAAGTTTGCAAACATTCTCCAGTGCGAAGATTCCAGAGCTTCACTGTTGAATCTTCATTACCACTAACAAGAGTTGTATTATCAGAACTGATGGCTACAGAATTTATCCAATGCTTATGTCCCTGTAATGTCTTCAGACATTTCTCCGTGTGAATATCCCAAATTTTTAATGTCTGGTCATGGCTACTACTAATTACACTTTTGCTATCAGGACTGAACGCTAATGAAAGTATTTCGCGGGTATGCCCGGGCAAATTTTTTGTGCATTGTCCAGTTTCGATATTCCAGATTTTAACTAGGGTATCGCCTCCACCACTTGCTAATGTTTTACCATCTGGACTAATGGCAACTGACCGAACTCGACTTGTATGTTGTTGCAAAGTTTTAAAACATTTACCTGTATTTATATTCCATAGCTTGACAGTTTCGTCATCATTTCCACTCGCTAAAATTGCACCGTCTAAACTAATAGCTATGGACTGTACATGGCTAGTATGTCCCTGCAAATTTTTCAAGCATTTACCCGTGGTAATGTCCCATAATTTAACCGTATGATCAGAACCGCCGCTAGCTAAAATTTTACTGTCACAATTTATAGCTATTGACCATATTCTACCAAGGTGTCCTTTTAAAGTGTTTAAGCATTCTCCAGTTGATGCATTCCATAATTTTACTGTCTGATCATCACCTCCACTGGCAAGGATCATCCCATCTAAACTTATAGCTACTGTTCTTATCCGATTTGAATGTCCATGTAAAGTTTTCAAGCATTTTCCACTGTTTGTATCCCATAGCTTTACTGTCATATCATGACTAGCACTAGCTAGGATTTTCCCATCAGGGCTAAAAGCAACTGAACTTACCCAATCAGTATGTCCTTGAAAAATTAATATTTGTTGACCATTAGCAACTTGCCACAAGCGAATTTTTCCATTAGCCTCGCCTGTCGCAAAAACTTGACCGTTAGGGCTATATGCTACTGATAAGACAAAACCAAATACTTTTGTAAAAACAGAATTAGCCAGATTTGCATTAGTACAATTAACATGGCGTAGGCTGGCATTGCTAAAGTCAGCGCCTTTAATAACTGCGCGACTGAGATCTTTACCTTCTAACCCCGCCTGATCAACCTTCACCATTAGGGTCGCTGCGTTCCCCCCAACATATCCCACTTCATCTTCACTTTTACCCCGTGTTGCTTCCAGAATTTCCAGAAGCGACGATTTTTTTGACCTCTCCCCCAGCCCCTCTCCTGCAAGGAGAGGGGAGCAAGATTCCTCGGTTACTTTACTCTTAACCGCAGTTGGAGAAGCTAAATCAAGCATCGGTATCATTAAATCCATTACCGCTTTTGTCAACGGTGCTTGTCCTAATGTCTGGCGTAATTGCGCTAGTGACTCACTCTTAAATCCTTTTGACGGCGCAATTTGCATGATTTTTCCTGCCTTATCTATCTGGCAATTAAAATAGGATGACCAGGTATAATTCTCAGGTGTAGCACTGTCATCAATATAAGATTGTGCTTGAGCCAATTTGGTAAAATCAGCCGCCAATACCCCCAACTCGGCGGCAAATTTATAGGCGACAAAAAACTCCAATAGCGAACGATGCGCTGGAGTATAATCGCCATCCGCATTCCGAACCAGCATCGATTGCCCCATCATGTCATAATGCCAATGGTCTAAATCCTTTTCCTCCCGAACTACTGAACCAAATAACCGACGAATGCGATCGGGAAATTGCCGATAATTGAGACTCATCTGATCTGTTGATAACATCTCCCACGCCAACTCACACAGAAAATAAAGCTTATCAGCTAACGATGTAAACGTGCGTTCAGCTTTAATATCCCGTTCCATCTTGCGCTTTACCGCATACAGATAAATCCTGGACATATCCACAGGTTTACCTGCTTCAATATCTGGCAATGCTTCTAAGATCAAATCCGTCATAACTGGACGACGGGCTAAATCCAATAACTGAGGATTTTCCATCACCTTTTCAACTGTGGCAGGTTGAGCTTGAAACGATAAAACCTGACGGATTTGGTCATCCTCAAACTTCTCCAATTCCAACACCTCAAACTGAGGCGTTTCCCCGGTCAAATTCGCAGTCGAGGCTTGCAATTCCGCATTCAGCAACGCTCGTCCTTCTTTTGCTTCGGGAAAATGTTCAGTGCGACAGGTTAAAATAACTTTGCTTCCGGGTACAACTACTTTCGCCAATTCCCAGAAGTTGTTAATCATTTGCTGGCGATCAACCTTGGCTGCCATTTCGTCAAAGCCATCGAAAATTAGCAGCAATTTCCCCATGCGATTGAGTTGATCAAAGACTTTGCTATTCAGGCGAATATTATGCTGACTAAAAAAGAAACCCGCGAGAACATTCTCCACATCAACAGCTTTGGCATAGTCGCGCAGGGTAATCACTAAGGGTAAGCGAGGACGAGAAACACCGCGTTTTTTTGCTTCCTGATACCGTTGCAATGCTATCCAAGCATAGTGGAAGGCAAACCAGGTTTTGCCTGTACCAAATTCTCCTAAAATTGAAATATGCTCTTTTGTTGGGTCATCTAACCAAAGGTCAATATACCCATCAATCCAGCCATCGCGTTCATCGTAACGACTCACGGCAATCTGACGCTGAGTCATCGGATCAATCTCTGCTTTGCTGCAAGCTAACGGCACATACTTTTGATCAATCCCGCGCCATTTTACCTCTGTTTCTAACCAGTCCAAATAGTCCCGGAAATCTGCGTATTCATCTAATAATTCATCAAAGGTATAACAAAATAAATCACGATTTTCCCGCGTTTCTACCGCATCACGGGCGGCGCGACTGATGCGACGTTGGGTGACTAACCAACCTTCATCGGTTCGTTGAGTATCCACTGATTCTCGCAAGGCGGTGACATCCCGAATTCCCGCTTCTCCCTCAATTCCCCTGACCAAAATCCGGTCATATCCGCGTCGGGCGGGAATGTTGACAATCCATTCAAAATGTGTATCATCCCAGATTTGATAGGGTTCAAAGTCATAACCCAGGGTTTCAAACCAACCCTTCATCTGCTGGGCTAAACCAAACGCCCGACAGGAGATTTCGGTGGATGATTCCTCGGCTGATAATAGAGATTCCTGTGCCGCCAACCGCGCTATCTCGGTACGAATTCCGGTTAAGGTGGGGAGTCTATCCAACCGTTCATGCAGGGTTCTCATCGATTTGTGTAATGAGTCGATTTTCTGGTTGGTGAGAACGTCTGCTGGAGTGCGCGATCGCTTGGCGACTTGAATGAATACGGTAGCAAAGGCGGCAAATTCGCGCTTGGGGTCAATTCTTAATTCTCGGATTTCATCCCCTAAGGCGTATCCGTCGAGAAAGGCTTCCCCTTGTTGCAGGAGAATGGAGGGGTCATTGCGATCGAAGGCTTGGCGAAAAGCCTGTTGAATCTCTTTTTGGCGGAACAGTTCGAGAATTGGCTGGGGTTTACTGATACCATATTCGACAAAGGCGTATTGATAAATGCTGGTAAAGTCAGGATGGGGATGTTCGGGATCGAGATTAAATTTTTTCAGGAGTTTGATGACGGTTTCGTCCCGTTCCAGCTTATTTTTGAGTAGGGGGGCGGCTGGACGTGCGATCGCGCTGATTGCAGCGATGATTGGGTCGAGGTTGATGGGGTTCACGGCGCTGGATTTTTATGGGGGGGTGCGGGTTTAACTATTATTTTAAATAGGGTTAATGGTGGCTGTGTTCAGTTTATGGCGCTAAAGCGCAACTACAAGCGCAACTACAAGCGCAACTACACTCAGAGGTTAATTATGAGGGATAATGGCTGGAAAGCGTTTACTCATATCGATATTAGGGATAAGTAATGGCAGGCAAACTCAAAAAAGGCGCATTAGTGCGCGTAAATCGCGAAACGTTGGATAATAGTGTGGAAGCTACAGCCAGTGATACTCGCTTTCCTCCTTATATTTTTGAAAGTGATGGGGAAGTGGTCGATATCCGGGGTGACTATGCCTTTGTCAAGTTTTATGTACCCACCCCGAACATTTGGTTTCGTCTCGACCAACTCGAAGTCACTAGCTAAAGTAGTAGCGTGACACGCCTAATTTGATCCATTAGCCTGGTCAAAAATCCAGGCTTGCGCCCAAAAAAAGCTGTAAAATTGCGCCATGTTAGCTGTGCCACGTTAGTTGTATCGTCGCGATCGCAGAATCGATCTATAGCCATGGCATCTTCCTCGAATTTACCTATCGCTTGCAATGATCACCGCGTCACCGTGATTGGCGCGGGTCACGTCGGTAGCACCTTGGCGCACCGGATTGCCCAACGCAATTTGGCAAATGTGGTACTTTTAGATATTGTTCCCGGTATTCCCCAAGGCATTGCCCTGGATTTAATGCAGGCACAGGGGATGGATTGTCACAACCGCGAGATTCTTGGCACCAATGACTATATGGATACCACCGGATCGGATGTGGTGATCATCACGGCGGGTTTACCCCGTAAACCGGGGATGAGTCGAGATGATTTACTTAAAATTAATGCCAAGATTGCGGTTGAGGTGGCGGAAAAAGCGATCGCGCGATCGCCGGATGCCTTGTATATTATTGTCACAAATCCTCTGGATGTGATGACCTACTTGGTCTGGCAAATATTAGGATTACCCGCGTCACGGGTGATGGGAATGGCGGGAATGCTGGATTCTGCCCGTTTCCAAACCTTTATTGCGATGGAATTAGGGGTATCGATTGCGGATGTCAGTGGGTTAGTCTTAGGGGGTCATGGCGATTTAATGGTACCCTTACCCCGCTACTCCACAGTGCGAGGGATTCCGATTACTGAACTGATGGATGAGGAAACAGTTGATCGTTTAGTGGATCGAACTCGTCATGGTGGCGCAGAAATTGTGAATCTGATGAAAACTGGGGGGGCGTATTCCGCGCCTGCATCCTCGACTTGCGCGATGGTGGAAGCCATTTTACATAATCAGTCGCGACTTTTGCCCGTGTCATCCTACCTAGATGGGGAGTATGGTTTAAAAGATATTTTCATTGGTGTCCCAACGCGGTTAGGATGTCGAGGTGTGGAAAAAGTTGTGGAACTTAACCTCACGGATACCGAACTCGCCGCCCTGCATACGTCAGCCGAATCGGTTCGTAAAAATATTAAGCGGGCGCAGGAAATGTTGGCTTAATTGTCATTTGTCATTTGTCATTCGTCATTTGTCATTCGTCAAAACACTGATTTCACGGATTTATTGGAGAGATGGGAGTAGGGGGATGAAGGATTAGTCACACGGATTACACTGACAGGTTAGTTATCTATTAACAAAGGATGAAGATGTATACGGAATTAATATCATTTGTCCTTTGTTAAGGATGACTGAAAATACGGATGATTGATAACTATGGCATACGCGATCGCGAATTCCCAGGATTCTCAGGTTGAGTCTCCAATTTTCTCTGTCCAAGACTATTTGCTGAATCCCCCTGACCATACAGAATGGGTAGATGGTCAGTTGGTGGAGAAGCAAGGGATGACAGCCAAACATGGTCGAATTCAAGCACGATTAGCTCGATATTGGGGAAATTATAAAGAGGAGCAGAGTCTAGGCGGAGATGTTTACACGGAAACGCCATGTTGGACAGGAGAACGAGGGCGTCGCCCTGATGTATCTTACCTCACTCCGGAACTGGTGGAACAATTTGGGGAATTTACAGTTTTATCCCAAAGTTTTCCCTTAATTGCTGAGATTATTTCACCGACAGATGGGGCGGAAGAGGTTTTTAGTAAGGTCAAAGAGTATCTGCGATCGGGGTGTCAGGAACTTTGGTTAGTGTTTCCTGAGAGTCAATGGGTTTTGGTGATTACACAACAGCAACAAGTTTTATTTAATCAGGGTGATATTGTCAGGACACAGCAGGTGTTAGATGGGTTTGGTGTGGCGATTGATGATTTGTTGGCGTGAGTAGCGATTGTTCAAATTAGCACTAGACCTGTTCATCAAATAGAGAGAATTCCTATATGTAGTAGGTGGGATCGCTAATTGAGGACATAAACCCCTAGATAGAGTATTGTCAGCTAATTAGCAGATAAGTCTAATTCGTCACGCTTATTGATCAGGATATACCAATCTTGCTATGCTTAACTTATGAGAAAAATAACTAAACCTATGATTTAGTTATTATTTAAGTTTTTAATTTAAGGTATTATGATATTATGCAAGATGGATCAATTCAACTTATTGTTGAAAATAAAAATCACATTCAGATTATATCTTGGATTCTAGAAGCGGCTAATTATCCTCTAGATAAGATTAAAATAAATGCAGTTGCTAAAAGTAACCTCAAAACTTTCTTGCAAGGATTACCTCCCGGTATTACAAGAAGTTGTGCTGTTTTAGTTAACTGTGATGCAGCAAGTATTCCAGAGGCTTTAGACAAGGCTCACAGACGGTTAGGATATCCTTCTGTACGAGTCTTTTGTGCTATTCCAGAAGTTGAGGCTTGGCTGTTCGCCGATGAGATTACAGCTATAGAAAACGCCAAAACTCAATGGGGAATTGAAGTCTCACCTGCACTGCCGTTACCCGAAGACATTAAAAGTCCAAAAAGTCATGCAGAACTAGCTTTTGGCAAGACTATTAGTTCTTGGCAATTTGTGAAAAATATCAATATTGATAGAGCGGAGGCAAGATCACCTTCACTGCGGAACTTTTTACAAGGTCTTGATCGCTTATTAGCTGCACAACCAACACCTCATTTTGAAAGTGTTTCCCGTAATATTAGTCGGGATGTTTTTGCTGGGCTTATTCGTGAAATCATTCCGGCAACTACGGTCATTTGGAAAACGGCAACAGGAGAGATGTTTACAGCAGAAGAACTCCGAAAGCAAATTGAAGAAGGTACAGAAATTGGGCAGCAATATGCATCGGATGTACTTAGAGTAGCACGAGATTTTATGAAGCGAAAAGCGAATCGGAGAGAATCTGAATGATCGTATTTGTCCCCGCTTATGACGCATCGACTCAAGCAAATATCGCTATTGCCAAGCTAATTATAACAGAGGATTGTGTCACACTTTTTGAAAAGAAAGCAACACGTAAAGAACTTATCGCCGTATTGTCTAAAGCTGATGTTTTGCCTGTCTTTGCCATGTGTCATGGTGTTCGTAATGCCTTGAAAGGTCACAATGGTGATGTGGCTTTGTCCTGTGGTGATGTACAACTGCTAAGTCAACGTACCGTTTATGCTTTTGCTTGTCATACGGCAAATGAACTCGGTAGATCAGCGGCAGACATAGGAGCTATTTGGTGGGGATATTCGGACACAATTTCATGTGCTATTGATTCATCGTCCGTGATTCCAATTTTTACTGAAATTTTTATCTTCATTCGAGATAATTTTCAGGGAGCAAGATCTTCACAAGATAGGCAGAGGGTTATTGAGCAGCTTAAGCAGATGTGTGAGCAAGCAGAAGCTCAGGTAGATAAAATTGATGCTCAAACTGAGATTACTGATATTACAGAAGTGTATATGACACTGCGTCATATATGGGACAGATTACGAATTTGGGTTCCTGGAATTCAAGTTCCAGAACAACATCCTGATGCATCAAGCCCTTCTCTCCCTTGGGGGTGATTAGACATTTTTTTGCATCAACTAATCATAAATAAACCTTAATAATTAATACAATTAAAAGCGATAATTTCTAATCACCATCTGCAAGATATAACAAATTTCAAGGATTATCAATCTTGCCCACCCTACATGAAATCTGTAGGGGCGCAAGGCTTGCGCCCTTGATAATGTACATCACCCAACTGTAAAACGCTAGATTGAACAAGGTAATTTGTTATCGAACAGATGGGTAAAAAGTTAGAGATCAAGTCGGGGAATCTGACTCATCTGTTAATGTCTCAATCAACAAATCCATTTGCTGTTGTCGCTGTTGCAAAAACGCTTCACATTGACGCAAATACTCGACAGCCGAGGCAAATTGGTCAAATACCTCGGCTAATTCCAGTTCCCCTCGCTCGATTTGCTCGATAATCGTTTCCACCTGAGCCACTGTCGCCTCATAGTTCCAGGAAGGCGGGAGGGAGGGGTCAGCCGGGTGGGTACGAGAGGATGCGATCGGATCAACCATGAAAATCTAGAGTGTCGGTCTCGTAATAAACTTTAGGATAGCCTGGAATCCGACAACAAACGTTAAAATAATCCCGGTCAATATTTTTTCCCGAACCGGGAAAGTTAACCTGGAAAGCCGCTAAGAGGTACAATGTCCAAGACTTACACCGTCGAAATCAATCACCAAGGTACAACCCACACGATAGAAGTCCCAGAGGACAAAAAAATTCTTCAGGCTGCGGAGGAACAAGGGATAGATTTACCCAATTCCTGCAATGCTGGCGTTTGTACAACCTGTGCCGCTAAAATCATTGAGGGTTCTGTTGATCAAAGCGAAGGGATGGGACTTGGACCGGAATTGCAAGAGGAAGGGTATGTCTTGCTTTGTATCGCCTTACCGCGCTCTAACCTGAAAGTTGAATCCGGTAAGGAAGACGAGGTGTATGATCGGCAATTCGGTCAACCGTCTTAATCATTCATTGTAATTTACCCCACAAAGAAAATGACAACTCACTTCATTACTGCTGAAATTGACCTCCAGGAGTCACCCAAACAACTCCATCAAGCCATTGAGACAGAACTGCAAAAACAGGGAGAACCCCTGCGTTGGGCGGTTACATCTGTGGATACTCAGGAGCAAAAGGCTCAGGTTGAAGCAATTGTCACCAAGACTAATTCTCAACCGTCCACCCCTTAATTATTGTGCGTCCATACACCGTTGTTTTAATCATTCCCACAGGAATTGGCGCATCCATTGGTGGCTATGCGGGAGACGCTTTACCCGTCGCCAGAGCGATCGCTCAAGTCTGCGATCGCCTAATTACTCACCCCAATGTCCTCAATGGCGCTCAACTCTATTGGAATTTACCCAACGCCCTCTATGTCGAAGGCTATGGGCTTGACAAATTTGCCGCTGGATGCTGGGGATTACAACCTGTGCATCAAAATCGGGTGGGATTAATTCTCGACCAGGGGATTGAACCGGATCTGCGTTTGCGCCATCTGCAAGCGGCTGATGCCACCAGAGCCACCCTGGGACTGAATCTGACCGACTACGTAATCACCGACGCACCCCTGAATGTGGAACTGCGGACAGCGCCATCGGGGGCGAGTTGGGGTACGATTGGCAATCCCGATAGTTTGTTGCGATCGGCTGAAGTGCTGATTCAACAGGCAAAGGCTGACGCGATCGCAGTAGTGGCTCGTTTTCCCGATGATCTCGGAAGCGAAGCCCTAGAAGCATACCGACAGGGACAAGGAGTCGATCCTTTGGCAGGTGCAGAAGCCGTGATTAGTCACCTGATTGTGCGAACCTTCCAAATCCCCTGCGCCCACGCCCCAGCTTTAATGCCTCTTCCCCTAGAACCCACCTTGTCGCCGCGATCGGCAGCCGAGGAATTAGGCTATACATTTCTACCCTGTGTGCTGGTGGGATTAAGTCGCGCTCCGCAATTTCAGGTGACACCGCGTCAACCGGGAGCAATTTGGGCAGAGGATGTGGATGCGGTAGTGATTCCTGCTAGTGCCTGTGGTGGTAGTGCCTTGTTAAGCTTAAGTCAGTTACGGACTCAAATTATTGCCGTTGAGGATAACCAAACCTCAATGCAAGTGCCTCCAGAACCTTTGGCAATCAAAGCGGTGCGAGTACACTCGTATTTAGAGGCACTGGGTAGGTTAGTGATCCATCGCGCTGGAATTAGTGCCGATGCTCTGAGTCCCTCCCTGTCGTCTATGCATAACTTATCTATATATTAGTGACTAAACAGCTTCCCGATAACCCTGACTTTGACTCCCTCACCCGCACCCAAGTATTAGTTGCCATGGGGATAACGGCGGTTGTTTTACTCGTCGTGGCTAAACTCTGGCTGAGATTTGGGTCGGTGACACTGTTATCCCTAGACTTTACTGTAGAAGGATTACTCATCGGATTAGGTATAGGCGTGGGAATTACCGCGATGAGCAGCGTAGTCTATCGCCTCTGGTCAGGCTACCGTAAAAGTGCTGACGTTTACCTCAACTTGGTTTTAAAGCCGTTGGTATTACCGGATTTGATTTGGTTGGGGTTACTTCCAGGTATGAGTGAAGAGTTGTTATTTCGGGGAGTGATGTTACCCGCCATTGGTTTGAATGCCGTGGGTGTGATTATTTCTAGCTTGGTATTTGGCGTTTTACATTTGAGTGGTTCCCAACAGTGGCCCTATGTGGTTTGGGCAACGATTGTGGGAGTGTTACTGGGGATTAGTGCTGTCGGTACAGGGAATTTGCTGGTTCCGATTGTGGCTCATGTGGCGACCAATTGGCTGTCTAGTTTCCTCTGGAAGTTAGGACATCGAGAGGTTGAAGCGTAGATCCTTGGATAGATCCCCGACTTTTTGAAGCCATTTTAATTTTTCGATTAGCTTTGATAAGAGAGCGCGGGAGTTGGAGGAGAGAATTGCTGAGAATTTAGCACAAATTTTGAATTTTTGAGCAGTTAGTACAATAAAGTTAATGATTTTAGGGGGTTGGAGAGGATGAATATTACATTTAAACCAGAAGAGGAGCAGTTGATTCAAGAAAGGCTCAAAAGTGGCAAGTATGGAAGCGCTTATGAGGTGATTGTTGAGGCGTTGCGATTACTTGAAGAACGCGATAATCAGTATCAAAAATGGCTGCAAGAAACGCGGGGGAAAGTAGCGGTTGGTATTGCACAACTTGATAGAGGAGAAGGAATTGATGGGGAGGTGGTGATTGCTAGGTTGCGGGAGAAGCTTCACAAAGCGGGTGAAAATCAAGAATGAGCCGTTACATTATTTCTCCAGAAGCGAGTCAGGATTTAGATGAGATTTCTGATTATTTTTTGAGTCGGAGTCTAGCGGCTGGTGAACGGTTTGTAAATGGGTTTGAGCAGAAATGTAAGAACTTGGTGAAGTTTCCTAATATAGGGCGTTCTTATGCTGACATTGAACCGTCGTTACGGGGTGTTCCTCTCTTAGGTTACATCATTCTTTATCGAGTGATTGAGGATGGCGTGGAAATTGTGCGGGTGGTGAGTGGGTATCGGGATTTAGAATCGTTGTTTTAAGTGTACCCAAGTTCACTCTCAGGACTTACGCAATTGTCACAGGTAATCGTTTTCCCCTTCCTTTTAGTCTAAACTCCAGTTAGCTGGTAGGGGCGGGTTTCCCAATAATCGGGTTTTGCTAATACGATGGCAATAAACCCGCTCCGATCAAGGTTTATAGTAGGCGATGCTAGGATTTTTAGCGCTGAAGCGCAACTACGAGCTGGGCGATCGCTTGGGGTAAAATACGATGTTCCTGGACTTGAATTCGGGCGTGTAGCGTCTCTGGTGTGTCGTCAGGAAGCACGGGAACGGCGGCTTGAATTAAAATGGGTCCACTATCGACTTCTGGGCTAACTAAGTGAACGGTACATCCGGTAATTTTCACCCCAGCGGCTAAGGCTTCTTCTTCGGCGTGAATGCCTTTGAAACTGGGTAGTAGACTAGGATGAAGGTTGAGGATGCGATCGCGAAATGCATCAATCAAGACTGGCGTGACAATTCTCATCCAACCTGCCATAACCACGAGTTCAACTTGATACTGTCTCAATGTCTCAACAATTTGAGCATCGAGGGCTTCCCGTTTTTTGTAATCCCGGTGATTATGGAGAACGGTGGGAATACCGAATTTTTCGGCTCTGGCGAGGGCTTTGATCCCAGGATTATTGTAGATCATCACTTGAATTTGAGCATGGAGTTGCCCATCTGCGATCGCTTGGGCGATGGCTTCAAAGTTGCTACCACTTCCCGATACCATAATTCCTAGTTTGACAGGAGGCGTTTCTGGGGCAGGTTTGGGAGTAACTGCTGGGGAAATGAGACTAGGGGTTGTATTCGGCGCTGGGGTATGGCTGGTCATAGAGAACTACAGGAATTACCAACAGTATCATAATTGTCGGGTGGCTTCTCCCCGATACAGTCTTGCCTCAAGATAAGATACCCTGTACTAACATAGCCAAACTCTTACCCTTCTGCCTCAGCTAGCCATGACTCAATCAACTGACTTTCTGACGCACCTCAATCCCTCTCAACGTCGCGCCGTCGAACATTTCTGCGGTCCCTTGCTGGTTGTGGCGGGGGCGGGTTCGGGTAAGACGAGGGCGTTAACCTACCGCATCGCCAATCTGATTCTCACCCATAAAGTCGATCCCGAAAACATTTTAGCGGTTACCTTTACCAATAAAGCCGCACGGGAGATGAAATCCCGGATTGAAACCCTATTCGCCCAGCAACTCGCCGCCCAAACACGGGGTCAGCGTTTGGAGTTACTTCCAGAACTTGAACAAACCCAATTGCGATCGCGTGTCTATAAAAAATACATTAAACCCTTGTGGATTGGTACGTTTCATAGCCTGTTTGCCCGGATTCTCCGCTATGACATCAATAAATATACCGATGAAAAAGGACGCCAATGGAAGCGTAATTTTTCCATCTTTGACGAATCCGATGCCCAAACGCTGGTTAAAACCATCGTCACCAAACAATTAAACCTAGACGATAAAAAATTTAACCCCCGAACCATTCGCTACGCGATTAGCAATGCCAAAAACTTAGGCTTATCGCCCCAAGCCTTTGAAAAAGAACAATCGAATTATAGAGGTCGAGTTACGGCTGAAGTTTATCATCATTATCAAGACCAGTTAGCGGCGAATAACGCTCTGGACTTCGATGATCTAATTTTAGTCCCCGTAAAACTCTTCCAACAAAACGAATCCGTCCTGGGATATTGGCACAATCAATTTCGCCATATTCTCGTGGATGAGTATCAAGATACCAACCGGATTCAGTACGAACTGGTACACCTATTAACCACAAACGGCGAACCAGAAAAAACCCAATGGGATTGGCGCGATCGCTCCGTATTCGTCGTCGGTGATGCCGATCAGTGTTTTCCACCCGGAACTAAGGTTTTGACCCCCGCCGGAGAGAAACCCATTGAAACCTTGAACGTGGGAGACCAAGTTCTATCACCAACCGGACAAAAACAACTTTACCCGCATCAAATCACTCATATCCAAAAAGGATACTTTTGTGGAACTCTCTGGTCAATTCGGGCAGGTGAACAGGTATTACGGGGAACACCTCATCATATTGTTCTTGCCAGAATGACACCCATTGAAGGACATTATTATGTATATCTGATGTACCGAGCCGATCGCGGCTATCGCATCGGCATCACTAAAAGTTCACGTCACAATGATTATCGATGCGATGAACTCGGCTTTAAAGTTCGTATTGCCCAAGAAAATGGGGATAAGCTTTGGGTACTGAAAACCACGACGTCTTATGAAGAAGCGGCTTACTATGAAGCCTATTATGCGGCTAAATATGGGTTGCCAACGCTAGTATTTCATGGTAAAGGTCGGCGCATGCGCCTGAATGATGAGTGGATTTTTCGCCTATACCAAGAAATTGATACCATCACCAACGCTCACCGATTAATGCAGGATCTCTGGCTGCATCCCGACTTTCCCCACTACCGTCCTCAGAATGGTTTGCGCCGACAGACATTGAATCTGGTTATGTTTGGTACACCTCGATTAGACAATAAAAAATCGGCGAGTTATCACCGCATTCAATGGTGTTCTAATCGTCGTGATATTGCAACCAACTTAGAAGCGGCTGGCTTTTCCATTCGTTCTGGGAAAAATAGCCGGGGGTATCGAGTTGAAACCGCGAGAGTTTCCTACAAAGAAGCGGTAACTATGGCGCATTCTATTGCAGATGCAGGTCAACTGGAAATTCAACGCAAAGCCTTAATTAGTGGCACAAGTTATTATTTTATGCCTTTATCTCATCTCCACCCCGGAATGAAAGTGCTAGTCGAGGTGGATGATACCTTAACAGAGGTGGAAATTGAGCAAGTTTGGCAAGATGAGTATGAGGGAGACGTGTATGACCTAGAAGTCGATGTGGCTCATACTTATATAGCGAATCGTATGCTAGTCCATAACTCAATTTATTCCTTTAGGATGGCAGATTTCACCATCTTATTGGGATTTCAGCAAGACTTTGGTGATGGGTTGCCTGATGAAACGACCCGCACCATGGTTAAATTAGAGGAAAACTATCGCTCGCGCGAAAATATTCTCCAAGCCGCTAACTATTTAATTGAACAAAATACCCAGAGAATTGACAAAATCCTAAAGCCCACACGCGGTTTTGGGGAAGCCATTTACTGTCATCACGCCGAGGATGAGTTAGAAGAGGCTCATTTTGTTGTTCAACAAATTCTGAAACTGAATCAACAAAACCCAGAACTAGGCTGGGGCAGTTTTGCTATTCTTTATCGGACGAATGCCCAATCTCGTCCGTTAGAAGATGCGCTGCGCGGTCGAGTGCGTTATGTGATTATCGGGGGATTGAAGTTCTACGATCGCAAAGAGGTTAAAGATGCCTTAGCCTATCTAAGAACGATTGCCAATCCCAGTGATACTGTCAGTTTATTGCGAATTATCAATACACCACGACGGGGTATTGGTAAAGCCACAATTGATAATTTAGTGCTGGCGGCTCAAGAATTGGGAACTCCCCTCTGGGAAATTATCCGGGATGAAACCTCGGTCAATACAATTGCGGGACGTTCGGCTAAAGCGGTTAATCGGTTTGCCCAATTGATTAAGCAGTGCCAAGAGAATACAGAAAACTTAGAAGCCGCAGAAATTATTAAGTTTATCATGGAGGAATCGGGATATATTGATGACCTAAAAAACCAAGGCACAGACGAAGCGGAAAACCGATTGGAAAATATCAATGAACTCTATAATGCTGTCGTTCAATTTCAGGAAGAAAATGATGATACCAGCCTAGAAGGATTTCTGGCAAATGCGTCTCTGGCGTCTGATTTAGATAATTTGGAAGATGGACAACAAGCGGTATCGTTAATGACGCTGCACTCGGCTAAAGGATTAGAATTTCCGGTTGTGTTTCTGGTGGGTTTAGAACAGGGACTTTTCCCTCATAACCGGACGATAGATGACCCGGTTGCTTTAGAAGAAGAACGCCGTCTCTGTTATGTAGGAATTACTCGCGCCCAAGAACAACTCTTTCTTGCCCACGCCCGGGAACGTCGCCTCTATGGGTATCGTGAACCAGCGGTTCGGTCTCAGTTTTTAGATGAGTTACCTGAAGACTTAATTAGCAGTACCTTGGTGAAAGTGAAACAGCAAACGCCTTCTGCCTCAACTGTAAATCCGTCAAAATCCTCGAGTTCAACGGCAAACTCGAAAGAGTGGAAAAAAGGTGATTTACTGCGTCATGACACCTTTGGCGTCGGAGAAGTGACCCATGTTTTTGGTTCGGGAAATAAAGTGAGTATTGCGGTTAAATTCCCCAGTTTAGGGCAGAAAATTCTTGACCCGAAGCGAACCAATATACAACGGGTGAATTAGTGCTTTATTTCTCGTTGGGTTAGAGTAGGGTTACAGCATTGCCGTAAGCTATTTGGCATTTAAACCTTAATGTCAGTCAAGAATTGCGTAATCCTTGTAGTGCGTTTAGCGAAGCCATGCCGCAGGCTTTGCATCTTGCTCGCTACTAATACCAAGCTGCGTTCAAAGATAGCAGATAGAGTAGATGGGGTGAGAGGGTGAGGGGGTGAGAGGGAGATGGGGAGATTGGTGAAAAAGAAAGTTCTACATTAGACTGCAACTGGGTCTTCAAGAAGAATCCTATACCTCAGCTTCTAATTTTTTGAATTTAGATCCTCCTATGAGTAGAATCAGCGCGTATTCCTGGCGTCAAAAAATGAACCAACCGTGAAACAGTCAGGTGAATATGTTTAGGTGAATCACCTTGGAGAAGAGCATTGGGTTTTCCCGCCTCAGTCGCCACTCGAATTAATGCGGCGATCGCCAGATCGAATTTCCAGGAGAGTTCGGTTCGAGACTGATCAGGTAGCGATCGCTGGAGTGTGTCGAGAAAAACTTGATGACTTGCTTGAAATTCCTGCCGTGCGATCGTTTGAATGGGTTCAGGTTCAGTGCGACAACGCCCCATAAACTGAGCGCGGTTCATGCCGTGTTCTTTGCAACTTAGCACAATTTGCAGGGGAGGCGTGAGTAAGGCTTCCAGAATCGCTTCAACGCTGGGTGGATCATTCTGGGCTTGGCAATGGGCAAGTCGTTCGAGTTGAGCCGCGACAACGGGTTTGGCTATTCGAGATACAACAGCACGAAATAATTCTTCTTTCGAGCCAAAGTGATAGTGAACCGCCGCCAAGTTGACTCCTGCTTCACGAATGACACAGCGAAGCGAAGTCCCCGCAAAGCCCTGATTGGCGAATAACCGTTCTGCCACATTGAGAATCTGTTCTTTTGTATCGGTCTGAATGGGGGGATTCATAGTCTGTCCGGTTAAATATTGACTCGGTGAAAACAAGGCAGAAGGCAGAGGGCAGAGGACAGAAGGGAAAGAGCCAGGTAGAAGCCAATGACGGACATGATATCATATTCGACTAAACCTATGACTCGATCTAGCCTAAAGGACTATTTTTCCTAGAAGTCCCGTTCAATAAGGGCTAGAGCAGATTTTTTATCCTTACTCTTGCAATTGTTTCAAACATACGTTTTAATATTATCAAACGAACGTTTGAATCAAAGGTACTGGCTTGTTCCCTCTCAAGGTTAGCCCCCTATGTTGAACCCTAAGTCAGTGTGGGCTGATAAGAAACCCTGAAGGCATTCTAGTTGAGCCAATCATCAGCCATTTACAAGTCTTAGTGGAGACAGCCACGGCTAGCAACGGTTATTTAGATATATTGGGCTTAATTAAAACAAACGTTTGAATGATTTATAGACCTATGTTAGATACTATGACTTCACACTTCCTATCGCCTGACCCATCTGCGGCTGACTCTTCTGGCTCATTTAATACCTGGAGACGGTTTCGCCGTCAGCATCCCCGTTTGCTCGTCATATTAGGAGCGACAGGCGTGTTATTGCTGGCTGGGATATCAATTGCCACTTGGCGTCTAACGAATCAAGCACCGCAAACCGTGGAATCTAGGGCGTCGCAGATTTTACCCGTAGAAACACTCACGGTTCAACCTGTCGATAGCTATCAGGTATCCCGCACCTATACCGGGGAAATTGCGGCACTACGAGCCAGCGATTTGGGCTTTGAGCGTAGTGGGGAACTCGTCCAAGTCTTAGTCAAAGAAGGCGATCGCGTGGCAACCGGACAACCCCTGGCTCGCCTTGATACCCGTAATCTACAAACCCAGCGTCAACAGCTTAACGCCGAAAAAGCCCGCGCTCAAGCTCAACTGGTGGAACTCAAAGCCGGTCCTCGCCCAGAAGATATTAATGCCGCCCGCGCCGCCGTGCGCGATTTAGAAGAGCAACTCAAACTGCAACAAGTGCAGCGCCAGCGGCGGGAGTTTTTGTATCGTGAGGGGGCAATCTCGAAAGAAGAACTCGATGAATATACCTATGGCGCCCAAGCATTAGAGGCGCGGTTAGAACAAGCCCGCAGTAACCTCGAAGAATTGCTCAATGGCACCCGTTGGGAACAAATTGCCGCTCAACAAGCCGCCGTGCATCAGCTTGATGCCAGAATTGCCGATTTAGACATAACCATCGCCAAAAGTACCCTTAAAGCACCGTTTGCCGGAATTGTGGCAACCCGCCACGTTGATGAAGGGACAGTGGTGAGAGCGGGACAGTCGGTGATTAATTTGGTCGAAAATGCCGCTCCCGAAGCTCGTATCGGTATGCCCAAAGGGATGGCGAACTCGTTACCAATCGGGAGTTCTCAAACCGTACAGATTGGTTCTGAGAGGTACACGGCGACGGTTTCCTCCATCTTGCCAAAAGTCAACCCAGACACTCGCACTCAAGTCGTCGTGTTGGATTTAGAGCGTTCGGCGATTTCTCAGATTAATCCGGGACAAACCGTGCGGGTGGATTTAATTGAAACCATTCCCACACAGGGATATTGGCTACCCACAGAAGCGCTCAGTCAAGGAATTCGGGGACTATGGATCTGTTATGTATTAACTCAATCTGAGAATACAGAGCCAGGACTCTACGAAATCCAACAGCAATCCGTCGAGATTCTGCATCAACAGAGCGATCGCGTGTTAGTCCGAGGCACATTGCAAGCTGGCGATCGCATTGTGGCTAATGGGACTCATCGACTCGTACCTGGGCAAAAGGTTCGTCCCATCGGTGTTATCCAGGGTTGAGGAGAAAATTTCCCTATTCCCTATTCCCTGTTCCCTGTTCCCTAATTACCAACATGGTTCGCCCATTTTATCGCAATATTCGCTTACTCATTCTCACGATTATCATGATTATTGCCTGGGGCATCTCGTCCTTTCAATCCCTACCCCGGCAAGAAGATCCAGAACTCATTTCGCGCACCGCCGTGGTTAAAACTGCCTATCCTGGTGCCAATGCTCAACGGGTTGAAGCCTTGGTTACGGAAGTCTTAGAAACGGAACTGTCGGAAATTGAAGAAATTAAAACCCTAGAATCCAACTCTCGGGTCGGATTTTCCACGGTATCCGTTGAGCTAGTCGATCAAGTCACCAATACCCAGCCAATTTGGTCGAAGGTGCGAGACGAACTCGATGATGCCTCTGCCCAGTTTCCTGCGGGGGCGGGAGTTCCAGAGTTAGATGAGGCGAAAATCAAAGCTTACACGATTATCGCCTCTATCACCTGGAACCAATCTGATGAACCCAACTATGCTGTCTTGCGCCGCTATGCCGAAGCATTAGCCGTACTTATGCGGGGCGTTGAAGGGACTCAAGAGGTGGAACTCTTCGGTGATCCGAATGAAGAAATTGTTGTGGAAGTCAATGCACCTGATTTGGTAGCAGTGGGACTTTCGCCTCAGCAGTTGGCAAATCAGGTTAATTTAAGTGACGCCAAAGTAACTGCTGGTCAACTTCGTAGCCCTGAACAAAATCTGACGATTGAGGTGGAAAGTGAGTTAGAGACGCTGGAGCAAATCCGTCAAATTCCGATTCAAACCAGCACTAATGGTCAGTTTACCCGTCTGAGTGATATCGCCCAAGTCAATCGCGGTATTCGGCAACCCCCCACTGACTTAGCCTTGGTTAGTGGCAAGCCAGCCGTTGTGCTGGGTATCCTGATGAAGTCTGGATTACGAATTGACCACTGGGCAACGGATGTTCGCCAGCAACTGGACGCATTTAGCGATCGCTTACCTCAAGGAATTCGTCTAGACCTAATTTTTGACCAAAGTGAATATGTGGAGCAGCGAATTGGCAGCCTGCTGTCTAACCTGATATTTGGTGCCCTGCTGGTTGTCGCCGTGGCGCTGGTGGGTATGGGTTGGCGCTCAGCCCTCGTTGTCGGAGCAGCGCTACCGCTTACTGTGTTTGCCGTGTTTGGCTGGATGACTGTCGTTGGGGTTCCGATTCAGCAGATGTCGGTGACGGGGCTGATCATTGCCTTGGGATTGCTGATTGATAATGCTGTAGTGGTTGTCGATGAAATTCAGGTTGAGATGCAAGCCGGGGAAAACCCCCTCTCAGCCGTCACCAAAGCCGTTAACTACTTGAAGGTGCCTTTGCTGGCGTCCACCGTAACCACCGTACTCACGTTTCTACCGATTTACCTATTACCGGGTCCAGCCGGGGAATTTGTGGGTTCGATTGCCCTGAGTGTAATTCTATCCTTGATTTCCTCACTGGCGCTCTCGCTGACGATCATTGCTGCTTTAGCTGGGCGCATGTTAGCTCACAGTCGGGCAAAAGCCGCCCAATTTGAACACCAACGTCAGTCTCAACGAAATGTATTCCAATCGATGCTACTGGTTCTGATGCAGCCGGGAGCCTGGTGGAATGAAGGACTTTCCTCACCACGATTGGGGCGTGTCTATCGCTGGACATTAAATCGGATCACGGCTAAACCGTTACTGGGGATTGCGCTGACGATGCTGGTGCCTCTGATCGGATTGATCACGGCTAGAACGCTGGATGAGCAGTTTTTCCCCCTCGTTGATCGCGATCAATTTCAAATTGAAGTCGAATTTGCTCCCCAAACCGCGATCGCTCACACCCAAACCCAGATGCTCCAAGCCAGGGAGATTATCCTGGCACATACCAATGTAGAAGACGTTCACTGGTTTATTGGCGAAAGTGCGCCTAAATTCTATTACAACTTTACCGGATCACGGCAGAATCAGTCCCATTATGCTCAGGCGATGGTGCAACTGAATTCAGCCCAAGGAGCGCAATCGTTAATTCACCAACTGCAACAGGAATTAGATCGAGAATTTCCTTCAGCTCGTATCCTCGTCCAACAGCTTCAACAGGGACCTCCCTACAATGCTCCGGTTGAGATGCGAATCTATGGAGCCTCTTTGCAGGAGTTGAGGCGGTTGGGGATGGAAGTGCGGCGAATTTTAGCGGAAGTCCCGGATGTGATTCATGTCCGCGATGATTTGAGTGAAGCCCTGCCTAAACTAGGTCTTTATGTGGATGACGAACAGGCAAAACAGGCGGGTTTAAATAATACCGCGATCGCGCAACAACTGGAAGCGTATTTGGAGGGCGCGGTTGGGGGTTCGATTCTGGAGGCGACGGAAAGTCTACCTGTGCGGGTACGGTTAACGAATACCGATCGCGCTGATTTAAGTCAAATTGCCTCGTTGGATTTGCGTCCAGAACAGGCAAATGACCGGGATTTTCGTCCCACCTCTGCTCTAGGTGAGTTTAACCTGCTGCCGGAGTTGGCAAACATTGCCCGTCGGGAGGAACAGCGAGTGAACACGGTGCAAGCGTTTATCACGGCGGGTGTCTTACCAGCAACTGTCCTGAGTGACTTGCAACACCAATTAAAAGCTAGGAACGTTGAACTACCACCAGGATACCGATACGAGTTTGGCGGTGAATATGCCGAACGCAACCAGGCGGTTGGGAATTTGCTGTTGTATGTTCCCTTATTGGTACTGGTAATGATGACAGCGCTGGTGTTGTCCCTAGGTTCATTTCGACAGGCTGGAATTATCGCGGTTGTAGCGATGGGTTCCATCGGCATGGCGCAGTTTTCCCTCTGGGCATTCGGTTCGCTGATGGGCTTCATGGCGATTGTCGGCACGATGGGTTTGGTCGGAATTGCGATTAATGGGGCGATTATCGTGCTGTCTGCCTTTAATGAAGATGAACGGGCGAGTCAGGGCGATCGCCAAGCGGTTGTAGAGGTGGTGATTAAAGCCACGCGCCACGTCCTAACGACCACAATTACCACAATGGTTGGATTTATTCCCTTACTGATTAGTGGCGGTTCCTTCTGGCAACCCTTAGCCATTGCGATCGCGGGGGGGATCGGGGGTTCACCCATCCTAGCATTGTACTTCACTCCGGCGGCTTATTTGTTGCTACATCGACGTGAACACCAATCAAAGCCAAGGACTCTATCTCTACAAAATTAATCAATACGAATGACAAATAACAAATCAGGAGATTTCTCATGTCACAAACTATAGATGTTCTAGTTGTAGGCGCTGGTCCAACGGGAATGACTGTCGCCATTGAACTTGCCCGACGCAACATCAGGGTGCGAATCATTGAACGTCGCACTGAGCCATCCACGCGCAGTAAGGCACTGGTCGTTCATGCCCGCACATTGGAGTTCATGGATATTCTCGGTGTTGCTGACGAGATGGTTCGTCGCGGCTATACCTCACCCGGCATTGACTTCAGCGCCAACGCCAAAACTCCACTGCGAGCCAATATGTACGGGCTGGACACGCGGTTTCCCTATATCCTGATTCTGCCCCAAGCTGATACAGAAGCGATTATGGAACGCCGCCTGAATGAACTGGGTGTGGAAATTGAGCGTGGGCGTACACTGACCAACTTTACCGAAACGGAGGATGGCGTGCGCGGTACGGTTGAATGTGCCGAGGGAGGAACCGTCGAAATTGAAACCCACTACCTCGTTGGTGCGGATGGAGCGCATAGCACCGTGCGAAAAACGCTTAATCTGCCCTTTGAAGGATCGTCCTATGACTGGACTGCCTTTCTCGGTGATGTTCACCTGGACGGACATGCTGCTGAAGGAGGAACCGAGCAACATTCCAACGATCGCGGGCTTGCCTTTATCGTCCCCTTTAAAGACGGTTCCCACCGAATTGTCACCATTGATAGTAAGTATCAGAGCGATCGCAAAACACGAGAGTTGAAGCTCGAAGAGTTACAAGAGTCGATTAGCGCGATTCTGGAAAAACCTGTGCAGTTGAGTGAACCCAAATGGCTGACGCGCTGGGGTTCTTCGTTGCGCCTTGCCTCTTGTTATCATGTTGGTCGTGTCTTCCTCGGCGGTGACGCGACCCATACCCACAGTCCGGCTGGCGGTCAGGGGATGAATACGGGCATTCAAGATGCCTTTAATCTCGGTTGGAAGTTGGCGTTCTTTGTCAAGGGCGTAGCACCGCAGGCACTACTAGAAACCTACAATCAGGAGCGGCACACAGTTGGCAAGCGTGTGTTATGGACGAGCGATATTCTGTTGCGTAGTCTACTGTTGCGCCAACCCTTGTGGCGATATCTGCGTAAAGCGCTGTTTCGCATATTCATTCCCCTGCCGCCGATACAGCGAAACCTTGCCCTGAATCTGTCGGGCTTGGGCATTCGCTATGAGTCGGGAAACGGGGAAATGACTGGCGCACGGATACCGGATATGGAACTGATGAGTGCTGAAAATGAACGAGTGCGCCTTTATGAACTCCTAAGCTTTCCTGGCTACACGCTTCTCCTGTTCATCGATCCCAACCAAGCACAAGAGGCACGAGAGGCGATCGCCCAGATTGTGGAACAGGCTGACGAGATGCTGAAGCCTCATGTCATTCTCAACAACGGTTTGCCAGAGTTTCATGATTTTAACGCCAACATGCTGGTTGATTATCGCGGTGATTTCGAGACGAAGCTTGGTTCGCAAACGGGTCGCGTGATTCTGGTGCGTCCAGATGCTTATGTTGCCTGCGATCTTACCACTCTCAATGCTGATGCCTTTAAACAGCAATTGCCGCAGTGGAAAACGACGACAATCGAAAAAAGCGATCTCAGGACTGAGAAACAAAATCAGGACACAAGCACAACCCAACCGACTCGATGGAAACAAATTTTAGTTTGGGTATTACAAATTGCCGCTGCGATCGCCTTCTTTCTGGCAGGTGGTTCAAAGTTTGCAGGAGTCGAAAAGATGGTGTCCCTATTTGCTGACATTGGTTGGGGTCAATGGTTCCGCTACTTAACGGGCGTATTGGAAGTGATCGGTGCCGGGCTGATTTTGCTGCCACGCACGGCATTTTTAGGTGGCTTGCTGCTGGCTTGCATTATGCTCGGTGGCGTCTTTACCCATCTGTTCCTGGTTGGCGGTAGCCCAGTACCCGCCATTGTTCTGTTCTGCATTACTGCTGGCGTAGCTTGGCTACGGCGACCCCAAATCCAGTAAATCATGCATTGTGTCTGTGCGATCGCCTGAGCATCGTCTGTCGATCACCTAGAACACTGACCAACTGATGAATATCACCATGCTGGCAGCACGCCCTCCCCCATGCGCCGCTGCTCCGATCTGCTCTGAAAAAAAGACTACCACAATTCAAATTACTGGAGAATTATCATGAGCAATGCTCAAATTACCCTATTCACTAAGCCAAATTGCAACTATTGCGCCAGGGCAAAAGCCGTCCTGAAACAAAGGGGCATTCATGACTATCAAGAGTACGACATTAAAGCCAACTCACGCCATGCGGATGCCGCCGTTTACTTCAGTGGTAGCGCCACCGTGCCGCAAATTTTTATTGGTGACTACCATATTAACGGTGCAGAGGACTTAGAGCGTTTACAGGCTAGCGGACAACTAGACGATCTGCTCAATGCCGCAGGTTCCACCCTGCCCTTGGACTCAATTTCCGATGAAACCCTGCACCAAGGGGCAGAAGATTGGGTGCTGCGTGACGTCATTCCTCAAAGTGATGGTTTTCGGAGCGATGATCCAGAAACGTGGCCAATTCTGCACTTTTATAAGCAATTCTTTGGCTTTTGGCCCAATACGTTTGCTTATCTATACCATTGGACTCAAGCTTACAAGCTGTTTGTCTATTGCCATAATTTTTCGGCTGTAGGCTACGGCAAACAGGGACTCGGACCGATTAATATGTTCTCGGTTGGTTATGCAACATCCAATGCCCACGGTTGCTCTTACTGCCAAGTTCATAGTGCGGCAACAGGCGGTGAAAATTCGCTCAAAATTGTACAGCAATTTAAGCAAGCCCGGGATGGAGAAAAGACTGAAAATAATCCCTTTGGATCATTAGAATTAGCGATCGCGGATCTGGCAGCCGAGGCGACGCGCAACCAAGTCACGGATTCTCAGATCAGCCAGCTCCAAACCCTAGCAGGCGATCCGAAAACCACCCAGACTTATATAGAAGGTGTAGAAATGATGGTATCCGCCTTCGGGTTTCTCAATGTTTTCAATGATCTCACAGGGCTAGAGCTAGAAGGGCAATGGGCAGAGCAGGCTAGCACTCAAAGCGGTATTGAGGCAGGGCGACACACCGCTCAGTTGGCAAACCCTTCTAATCTGGATTATCAGCTACCCAGCGGAGGACCCTCAATCGAGCAGATGCTCGCTAAATACGATGGGGAAATTGAGGATTTGACCGCCTATACTGAGCGTGAATTTGGGGTGTTTCCCAATTGGATGCAACGTTGGCCCCAACCCCTACGAAAACGCCATGCCTATTTGTATGGGGAGTTAATGGGCGATCGCGATCATACGCTCCTGAGTGCAGAACTCAAGCACCTCATGGCAAGGGTATCTGCTATTGCCAAAGATCATGCTTATCTAGCCGCCATTGAAGGCTTTATGGCTCACCATCAGACAACAAACAAAGCCCAATCAGTGGAGCGAATTCGCCATTGTTTTGCCGTAGCCACAGGGCAGGAAACTCGCCCAGACTTATTTGATCAGCGGGAGCAAGCAGCGTTGCAACTCGCCTGGATTTCAGCACAGACGCCACTAACAACGCCTCGGCGGTTTGTGCAATCGGCAGTAGAGCTTTATTCAGCCGAGGAATTAGTTCATCTGATTGTCGTTTGCGCGGTTGCCTCAATGGTGCAGCGTTTTGTGGCGGTGGCGCAACCCGATCTGGAGACAGAGGTGACTCAGTTTATCCAGGAGCATGAGCTTGCCTCTGACACGCTAATTCTGCGCTATCCGTTGCTGAACTCAAAGGTGGCGATGTAGGTAGGGTTTACTGAATAACGTTTTGTGGTGAGGGGGTGAGGGGGTGATGGGGTGATGGGGAGATAGGGAAGATGGGGAAGCTGGGGAAGATGGGAGACAAAATTTCTATAGCCCATTACCCTATTGCCTATTGCCTATTCCCTGTTCCCTGTTCCCTGTTCCCTAATCTCAACCGTTCACTTTAATTGTGTCCACCTACTTAGAGACTAAGCAAAATATCTACACAAGCGCCCAGAGAAACGGTCAATCCAGTTATGGCAAGTGGGAAAAGAGTTGAATTAATAGAGGGGCGGTGCAAAGCAAAGCCACATCAATGACGGTAATGGTTGCGGTGCGAATCCAAGAGGTGTTCATAATGCCCCTTCCTTTAAACCACGATAGGTTTGAGATGAACTATTGCATCCTAAGCGATGACGCCCGTAATGATCCAGAGATTTCCGTCACAGGATAATTGTGATATTGAACATCAAATCGTGCGATCGCGTCCGGTTAAAGTTTTCTCTGAAAACCAGTCCTGGCGTAGGATGAAGCAGTTGATGAGCCTGATTTATCACCCAGAAGTTACCGTAATGAAACTTAATTAAGCCAAGGGCGACCCAAGCCAATTATCCGGACTGGCGTTGTGAATGAATGCAAGCGGGTTGCCCCTACAGGAAGACCAACGGTGTTTCAAGGTAATCGACGCCCTAATGCGATCGCAATTGAACCTGACACGACTAACATTGCTCCCAATAACCCTAAACCTGTCCACTGTTCTGGTGCAACCCATCTAGGGATAAAGCGTGAAGCAATCCAAACTGAACTTAATGTCACCAACGGCGTCAGCGCCAAGACCGCACTCACCCGCGAGGCTTGCCAATGTTCCAAGGCTTCTGCAAACGCCCCATACGCAATCAGGGTATTTAACCCACAAAAGAGGAGTAAACTCAGGTGTAACGGACTCAAACTGAGAAGGGATTGCGGTGTGGTTAGCGGCGTGAATAATACAGCACAGCCGCCATAAATCACCAGCATTATCGTCGTCGAGGGTAATTTATGCAAAAGCTGTTTCTGTGCCAAAGCGTAAATCGCCCAAGTTACAGCAGCTAAGACAATAATCATATTACCCAATAGATAGGTCGAGCGTGAGGTGAGGACGACTTGAAATCGATCATGGAAAAATAGAGTAAATCCTAACACCAGAATACCCACACCAATCCATTGACGCAGAGTATAGCGTTCTTTAAACACAACTAAAGCACCCAAACCTAAAAACATGGGGGCTAACTGAATCAGCACTTGGGCATTTGTGGGAGACGTTTGCCCTAACCCTTGCAAAAATAGCAGGTAATTACCTCCTAAAAAAAGAGTCGCGATCGCTAATAGTCCCAGAGACGCTGACCGCAGTTGCTGTAATGACGGAAACTCTTGTCTTGTTGCTAAAAAAAGCGCCAGCAATCCAAAAGCCATAAGAAAACGAAACCAGGTGATTGTATAAACATCCAACACCTGAAGAGTTATGGTTAGCGCTAGGGGGAGAATCCCCCACATCAATACAGTAATTAAAGATAGCACTAATCCCAAGCGCCAGCGACCCGAAGTTTGATGGAGTGACATGAATAACGTAAAAAAAGTAAAATAACTCAGCACCTCATACAGAACAGCAACTCTTGTTTACCTATCTTTACATAGTTGAGTGTTTTCAGCCCGACCTACTTAGAGCTTGCTGCACAAAGCCAAAATCCTTAGATATCAATACTTTGAGCTTTATTTACAGAGGGTTTTCTTCAAGGAAATGGGGTAGCATCCTTCATAAGTATGGCATCACCTTGCTCAGGGAAAATGTACCATAGCTCCTCTAGCTCCCCTAGCTTCCCCAGCTTCCCCCGCTCCCCCGCTCCCCCTCACCACAACACTTATTCAGCAGCCCCTAAGTAACTCCCCTAATTGTCCTGACTAGGAGCAAAATCTCTGAATCAGTTAAATACGCCCGGAAAACGGGATGCTGCTGACAGGGATTGACGACTCCTTATGAATCGACAGGCTTTGATCGTTGGGATTAATACTTACGATACTCAGCACCTGAAAAACTTGACATCACCAGCAAAAGATGCTGAGGCGATCGCGCAACTCCTGATTGATCGTGGTAATGTCCAAGTCAGGCGGATTCCGGCTTTTAACACTCCTGTTGATTCAACCACCCCGATTCGAGTTACCCTGACTCAACTTGAAGCCGCACTCGTCCAACTCTTGTTACCAGAAGGAAACACAATTCCCGATACGGTTCTGCTGTATTTCTCTGGCTATGGACTCTGCAAACACCAAGATAGACCAACCAGTTTTTTAGCCACCAGCGATATTAACCCTAATCGCGGTAACTGGGGATTATCTCTGTCATGGCTGCGTGATTTGTTGCAACAAAGTCCAGTTCGAGAGCAAATTATTTGGTTAGATTGCTATTGTAACGATGAAGGAGTTGACCTCACCCAAGCTGATCCGGGATATCGGGGTCAGGGATACAGTCGTTGTTTTATCGCCACCTGTCAGTCACAAAGGGATGGGGAGAGGGGAAAATGGGGAGACAAGGATAACCTGCAAACACGACAACTGAATCCGACTGAATCGGATAAATATAGTCAGTTGGCGTCCATTCTATTATTAGGACTCGATTCCAGAAACCATCTCCCTGGCTGGGTGACGAACTATACCCTGACCGATTTGATTCATCAATTGTCCCCACCCCTAATTTTTGCTAACGCCGGAAATCCGATTTTGTTAATCCGTAACCGTGAAACTAATCCAGAATCATTACCCGCTTTACCCCCCAGCGCACCTGAACGATTTTGTCCTTATAAAGGTTTAGCCTATTTTGACTACAAAAATGAAGACCCCCAGTATTTTTATGGGCGAGAGACGTTAACAGATGAACTCCTCGAACATATCCGCACCAACAATTTTTTGGCGGTAATTGGAACCTGTGGTAGTGGCAAATCTTCGCTAATTCGCGCCGGACTTTTGCATCAACTTCAACGGGGTCAACGCTTATCAGGAACTCAGGAATGGCTAACTTTAATTTTTCAACCCGGTGAACATCCTCTCCAGAATTTAGCCCGATCCTTTATCAATCCCCATAACCCAGAACGCGACTATCAGTTTGCCCAAACCATGAAACTGCTCCAAATGGGGGCGGTAGGATTAGGAATTGTGGTGCGGACAATGGCTGAAGAGCAGCGGTTAGTGCTGGTAGTCGATCAATTTGAACAGGTGTTTACTTGTTGTCAGGATGAAACCGAACGACAACAGTTTTTTGATTGTTTGTTGGGTGGACTAGAACGTACCAATAATCAACTTTGTCTGGTTATCGGGATGCGAACGGATTTTTTAAGTCATTGTGCAAATTATCCAGAATTGGTACAAAAGATTCAGGCGCTGATGGTGACAGTAACGCCAATGACCAGGGAAGGATTGAAAACCGCTATTATTAAACCCGCCCAGCAAGTGGGTGTAGAGATTGAGTCAGATTTAGTTACTCAACTACTCTTAGATGTAGAGGATGCTGCCAGTTTGCCGTTACTCCAGTTTATGTTAACTCAACTGTGGCAACGACGTCCAGTGGATCGGTTAATGGTAGCCGAATATTATCGTTGGGGTAAGCTGCAAGGAGCGATCGAAAAACACGCCAACCGCGTTTATCAATCGTTGTCGGCTAATGAGAAACAAATTGCCAAAGGCATTTTTTTTGCGTTAATCCAATTAAATGAAAACGGTCAAGTTACGGCGCGACAAGTAGACCCGTCTGAGTTGATCCTGAGTTTTCAAGTAAAATCTAGAAACCGATTCAAATCTGTAGAGACGTGCCATGGCACGTCTCCTACTAGGTCTGGGAACACAGAATCAGGGAAACAAGAGGAAAAGGTTAGCACAGCGGGACACAGTTCAGTCGTTAACTCAAAACCATCCCCTCGAAAGTCGCGAAGGGGCAACACTCAACCCTCAGTTAGGGTTGGTTTTGCACCGACGTTACTATCAATAGCGAAACGAAAGTTACTAAACCCGTTCCTACACAATCAAAACTATGCCCTCGAAGGTCGTGAAGGGTCAACACTCAACACTTCTTCACCAACAAATGCGGTAAACAATTTCATTGGCGATCGCCATTCCACGAAAGCGGTAACAGCCGTAATGCAAAAATTAATCGATGCTGGCTTAATCGTTACTCACTCCGGAAAATGGAACCAAACCTTGGTAACGATTGCTCACGAAGCCCTAATTCAGCATTGGTCAAAACTCCAGCAATGGGTCGAAGAAAAACGCCACGGGATGAGACTCCAGCGCCAAATTGAAGCGGCGGCGATTGAGTGGCAAACTCAAGGAAAACCGAACCGAATTTTATCGGACTTAACCCTAACTGAGGCAGAGTATTATCGAGATCATCTCCATTTATCTACATTAGGACAAGACCTAATTCAGCAGAGTCTCCAGCACAAACGAAGGCGACGGGGATTGGCTGGGGGAGGATTAATTTTCGCGATCGCGCTATTGAGTCTGACCACAGGGATGGGAATGAGCCGATGGTATAAAACGGCACAGATGGCTCAACGGGAACACTTGTATAAAAATGCCGCTACTGTCCAAAATTTGCTCCCGGTGGAACCAATTAAGGGATTATTACTAGCAATTGAAACAACGGGTCAAAGTTATGCTAAATTTCAGCACGTCGATCAGCGGATTGCGTCTAGTCTTTGGCAGGCAATTGAGGTAGCTAGAGAACGCGATCGCTTAGACCACGAATCAGCGGTTAATGCGGTCGCTTTTCATCCTGATAATCAAATCTTGGTCAGTGGAACGGAGGATGGTTTAGTTCATCTGTGGACGCGACAGGATAATTTAATTCGTCAATCCTTACCCGGACATAAAGATGAGGTGACAGGAGTCGCTTTTAGTCCCCAGGGACAGGTGATTGCTAGTAGTAGCCAGGATGGTAAAATTCGCTTGTGGACGGTTCCAGGTCAACCTCTGGGTCAGCCGTTTTTTGGACAAGATTGGATCACCTCAATAGCTTGGAGTCCAGACGGTCAATTTCTGGTTAGTGGCGGTAAAGATGGAACCGTTCAGGTGTGGAATCGCCAAGGTAATCCCATCAGTCAACCGTTCATGGGACATCAGGGAGTCGTTTTTACAGTGGCGTTTAGTCCGGATGGAGAAACCATTGCTAGTGGTAGTGGGGATGGTACAATTCGCGTATGGAATCGTCAGGGTCAACCCTTGGGTCAACCGTTTCGGGGACATGAGGGTGTGGTTTTTGACCTGGCGTTTAGTCCCAATGGTGAGAGGATTGTCAGTGGGGGACGAGATGGGACAGTACGCTTATGGAATCGTCAAGGTGAGTTGATCGGTGAACCTTGGCGAGGACATCAGGGAGTCGTTTTTGCGGTGGCGTTTAGTCCGGATGGGAAAACGATCGCCAGTGGTAGTGGGAATGGTACAATTCGCTTATGGAATTCTCAGGGTCAGTTACGGGGTAAACCGTTACGGGGACATCAAGGTGCGGTGCGATCGTTGGCGTTTAGTCCGGATGGTGAGAGACTTGCCAGTGGTAGCCAGGATAAAACAGTACGCTTGTGGGATGTGCGGATTTTACCAGAACCGCAAGATTGGCAAACTGGGCTGCGGGTGGCGTGCGATCGCCTCGAAAATCATCCCGTTTTTGAACGTCCGCATCCGGGAACTACCCTATCTCGTGATATTTGTCAAGCTAAAGGCTCAAGAACTCGCCGTTAAGCAGAGAGTAGCTCCACCGTTACTTATGGCTGGCTGCAAAAATCCGAAACCCATATCAAGCAATGCTTTGAGCCATATTGACAGTGGATAAAGTGCAAGGAAATGGGGTAGCATCCTTCATAAGTATGGCATCACCTGGCTCAGGGCAAATGTACCCTTGCTCCCCCAGCTCCCCCAGCTTCCCCAGCTCCCCCAGCTCCCCCAGCTCCCCCTCACCACAACACTTATTCAGCAAACCCTACTTATGCTTATGCGATCGCAAAAATCCCGCTATTCGCTGCACGGCTGTTTCTAACACCTCAGGTTCATGCACCAAAGCAAAGCGGACATATCCTTCCCCAGCTTTGCCAAACCCTGCCCCTGGTGATGCCGCCACTCCGGTTTCCTCAACTAACTGGGTGCAAAATTGAATCGAATTGTGATCCCAAGGTTGGGGTAATTTTGCCCAGACATACATCGTCGCTTGGGGAAGTGACACCTGCCAACCGATACGATTTAACGCCTGCACAAACGCATCCCGCCGTTTCTGAAACGTAGTCACCATCGCTTGCACACCATCTTGATTTCCCTGTAGTGCCGCGATCGCACCATTTAAAATTCCGCGATACTGGTTAAAATCCACCACCGCCTTGATTTGGCGCAGTGCCTTAATCAGTTGAGCATTTCCAATCGCATACCCAATGCGAAAGCCGCCCATATTATAGGATTTAGAAAAGGTAAAAAATTCAATCGAGATGTCTTTATCGGGATCAGCTTGTAAAACTGAGGGCGCTAGGGCTTTAAGATTGGCGGGTGCTGTACCATCTGGGGAAAATACCAAATCAGCATAGGGGAAATCGTGAACCAGAACCACGTCATGCTGACGACAAAAAGCCACCGCTTTCTGGAAAAACGATAACGGTGCGATCGCGCTGGTGGGATTATGAGGATAGTTCAGCACCATCATCCTAGCTTGGGCAAGCACAGAGGCAGGAATCTCTTCAAAAACAGGTAAAAACTGATTTTCTGCCAACAGCGGCATGGCATAGATTTGACCCCCTGCCAAATACACCCCACCGACATGAGACGGATACCCTGGATCAAGCAACAAGGCAAAATCACCAGGGTTGAGAATCGCTAAGGGTAAATGTGCCGTTCCCTCTTGAGAACCAATCAGAGGCAGAACCTCCGTTTCTGGGTCAACCGGAACACCAAATCGTTGAGTATACACCTTAGCTACAGCCTGACGAAACCCTTGCGTCCCATGAAACAGCAAGTAACCATGAGTGCTAGGGTCATGCAGCGAGGTTTCAATCGCAGCAACGACGTGATCAGATGCTGATAAATCAGAGGAACCTAATGACAGGTCAATAATATCTTGACCCAAGGCTTTAGCTTTTGCCTTCGCCTGATCCATATCAGCAAACACATTGGCTTGCAGGGGTTGTAAACGTTGAGCAAACTGCATGATTTAGTTAGTTGACTTCGGGAAGCCGAGGTGTAGGGGCGGGTTTGACAGCATTGGTGTCAACTTAAGCTTAAAACGAAAGTAATACCTTGACTCTACCCCACCCTAACCCTCCCCTTATCAAGGGGAGGGAACCGGGAGGAAACAGGGGGTAAGGAGGGAACGAAGAACTCAAATGGCTTTAATTTCCCCCCTTAGCCAGCTATGCATTACTCACATCGAGTCTGAAAATGCTGTAGCAGCCATCGCCAGCATCAATGGGACTTCAGCAACTTGGCTTAACCGATGTAACTTGTTCCCAGGAGAGTTTTTAGCGGTTGGTTAAAGGCGGTGCGATCGCCACAAATCTAGTTGAGCTATGGCACTCTCCCCCAGACAAGTTTTGGGTAGTTCGACTGAGTGTTCACGCCGAAGTCCGAACCGATGAATTGCCGATAAGCTAATAACCCGCCTCTTCCTCATATTCTGGGGTTTTCGTCTTTTCGGGAATATTAAGGGGCGGCGCTTGATAGGGTTCAGGCTCTACTTTATCCTCCCAAGCATCCCCTTCTACCTCATAATCCGCGTACTCATCTTTGTGCGGCGGCTCATAAGGTTCAGGTTCTGCATAAAGGGGTTCTTCATACCGACGCGCTGATTGCGAGGAATCTTCCCATTCATCCCCCCAATTATCCTCTTCCAGTTGGGCTTCGGCATAAATTGGCTCTGCCCGTTGTTGGCGTATCGGCTCCGGTTCTGGTTCTTGCCAATCCTCATCCCACCGTTCCTCGACGGGTGTCGCCGTCTGGATGGGTTGAGAAATGGGAGTGCGAACGGGTATTCCTGTCCCCAATTGATTTTCTGGTCGGGTGGTGGGGGCGTAGTAGCCTTCCTCTTCTTCCCGTTCCCAAGGCGGATTACCAATCCCCATCCGCTCTAGAATACCCACGGTTAGCTGAATCAGCCGTTCTTGAGCACCTTCAAAGACAATGAGGCGGTCTGGACCACTGCTGACAATTTCCTCAATCGGTAATTCATAAGTACTAATCACCTGATCCGGGATTTGGGGTAATCCCAAGGAGGCAATAATCAAAGACGCCACCTTGCCATCTTCTACGCTAAACTTGAACCCTCGAACCCGACCTAAGAGTTCCCCGGTTTCGGTAATCACTTCGCTATTGATCAGCGTACTGTAGGCATCAACGTCAACATCCTCAACCACATCCTCATCCTCAACCAGGATGACATCACCCACTTGTTGAATGCTACTGAGGAGCATATACTGTGGCATTCCAGCCAGCGAGAGCAGGTTGTCTCGTAACCCTAATGCCACAACTTCGCGCCGATCAATATCTACGAGCAGCTCCTTGACGACTCCGAGGCGCTTACCGTTATTGCGAGTAATCACCTGAGTATTTAAAAAATCGGAGCGCTGACGAATTAGTTCAGTTGTCATTATGTCTTGCAATCCTGAATCTCGACTCCTGCTGGAATAGTTATCAATAGTATCAAGGCTAATAATCACATATAATCTACATCAGTCCCGTTTGGCAGACCCTAATTTCAATCCTAGGACTTGAGTATACGCTCCTCTCGCTTGGGTAACACCAATGGTGCGCTCGGCAGATTCAATCATAGGTCGGCGCAAACTAACAACGATAAATTGGGCAAGTTTAGCCTGTTGTTTGATCATTCTAGCTAATCGCTCGACATTTGCCCCATCGAGAAACATGTCAACTTCGTCAAAGGCATAGAATGGTGACGGTCGATACCGTTGTAGGGCGAAAATAAAACTCAGGGCGGTGAGAGATTTTTCGCCGCCGGACATTGATGCCAATCGTTGGACTGGCTTGCCCTTGGGGTGAGCCACCAAGTTCAGTCCGCCGTTAAAGGGATCATCGGCGTCATCCAGTTGCAGATGCCCGTCGCCCTCAGAGAGTTCGGCAAAAATGGCTTGGAAGTTTTGATTAATCGCGTCAAAGGATTCTTTGAATGCTCTCAATCGTAGGGTGGTAAAGTTTTCAATTCGCAGCAATAGCTCCGTTCGCTCTGCTTCTAGGGTTGCCAGTTTTTCTGACAGTTCCTGTAGGCGGGCTTGGGTGTGATCGTATTCTTCCAAGGCTAACATATTCACGGGTTCCATTGCCTCAAGTCGTTTTTGACCATTGCGGATATCCCGTTGCAGCTTCTCCAATTGAACGGTGATTTGGGCAATTGTGTAGGGGCGGGTTTCACCACTATCGTTTTCTTGGCTCCCAGATGGAACTAAACCCGCCTCGCTATCCTGTTGATTAACTCCCTCATCTTCCAGAGGTTCCGCCGGAGTCAGACGTTCCACCGGAACGTCTCTACTATCTTCCTTATCTTCCTTATCTTCCTTATCTCCTGTCTTTACCATCAGGGGAACCTCTGGCAACGGCTCAGGTAATTCAGCCTGTTGAATGTCCAGTTGAGTTTTTAGGGTAGCCAGTTTTTCCTGCCTTGTCACCTGGGTTTCCTGGAGTTTTTGCCGTTGCCAAGACAGCTTTTGCTGGTTTAGGTGCTGGTTTCGCAGGATAGCCTCGACGCGATCGCGTTCTTGTTTGGCTTCCCCTAACCGTTCCTCTAGCTGGGTTAATCGGGCTTGGGTTTGTCCAATTTGAATATCTATTGCCTGAAGCTGACGATTAATCTCGGTTTGCTGGTCTTGGATCGATTGCTGTTGGGTTTGATATTCGGCAATCCGTTGATAACTTGTCGCCAGCTTCTCATTCGTTCGCTGCTGCTGATTCTCTAAGGCTTGCAGTTGTCTTTCCGCCTCTCGCAATGCCTGTTCGCGATCGCCTAATACGGCTTCCTGGGTTTTAATTTGACTCTGAATCTGTTGCCATTCCTGGGGGGTTTGCTCGGCTTCCAGTTGCGCCAGTTGTTCACGTAAGGCTTGAAGTTGGTGTTCTTGGGCGGGAAGATCCTGATTTAATTGCTGCAACCGTTCCGCCGCCGTCTGGACTTCCTGGGTATTTTTAGCTAGGAGCGATCGCACTTGAGTTTGTTGTTCCGTTAGCCCTTGGATGTCTTTGCGGGATTGCTCTAGGCGTAATTGGGTTTGGGAGCGGGTTTCCCTGGCATCTGTGAGGGTTTGCGTCAATTGTTTAGCCGTCACTGATTCCCGTTCCAGCCATTCGTCACAGCGCTTTAACATGGCTTCAATATCTTGGAGACGAGATCTCAACGCCATCATCTCTGCTGATTCACTGGTATCACTGATCCCAAAATGTAATCCAGACCGATAACTACTACTTCCTCCGGTCATCGCCCCACTACTTTCTAAAAGTTCCCCGTCCAATGTGACAATTCGGCATTGACCTAAATAGGGACGCGCCGTACTCAGGGTTTCAAACACTACGGTTGAGCCAAACACATAGGCAAAAATGGTTTGGTATCGAGGCTCACAATCGATTAAATGTACGGCGTAGTCAATAAACCCTTGAGCATGGCGCAGTGCCACAATCGGGGAAAATCGAGGCGGCTTAATTTTATTTAAGGGTAAAAATGTCGCTCTCCCTGCACGTTTTTGTTTGAGCAGTTCGATCCCCACCGCCGCTACTGCATCATCTTCGACCACGACATGCCCCAAACGCCCACCTGCGGCGGTTTCCAGGGCAAGTTGGTAGTGGGGTTCGACGCGACCGAGTTGGGCGACTAAACCATGAACGCCGGGGATATCCGCCTGAAGAACAATTTTAGTCGCATAAGTGCCTTGGGCTTCTTGCTGTGCCTGTGCTTGGGCTTCTAACTTATCCAGTTGACGCTGTTTATCCCGTTGTTCGGACAGGAGGCGGGTTTGGGTTTGCCGTTGGGTTTGTAACTCTTGTTCCGTAGCGGCTAAGGTTTGGGCAAGGGTTTGAATCTGTTGCGAGACGGCGTTTAATTGCCCCTCTAATTCTGCCGCTTGGGTCTGTTTGCTGGCAAGTTCGGGGGCGATGCGTTCTAAAAGCTGGGTTTGTTCGTCAATTTGGCGGCTAAGTTGGTTATGCCGTTCTTGGAGTTGGGCTTGTTCAGTGCGCTGGGGATTCAGGGTTTGCAGCCGAGTTTCAATTTGGCGGGTGAGGGTGTTTTGGTGCTGCACCCAAGCCTCTGAAGCTGAGGCGATCGCATCCGCTTGTTCTCGGCTGGCGTTCAGGGCGGTTTGAGCCGCATCCCGTTCTTGGCGGCGTGAGGCGATAATTTGGGTGTCGAGATGGTGGCGTTCAGCCTGAAGCTGTTGCAGGCGTTGTTCCTGTTGCTGAATCTCGTTTTGGGTGTTTTGTTGGTTCGCCTCGGTATCCGCTAGGTTTTGGATCAGTTCCTGTTGGCGGCGTTGTAACTGGCGGCGTTCGGCGTCTTGGCTGGCTAGGGTGGCGGATACGGCGACTTGTTCTTCTTCACCCAAGGCTTTGACACGGGCGTTGAGGGTTTCGAGTTGTTTTGTCCCTTGACGAATATCTGATTCTATGGTATGCAATTGCTGGGTTAATTGGCGTTCATCCTGTTCTCCTTTCTCCATCAGAGAGGTAAGATGCGCCACCTGTTGTTGAAGCGATCGCCATTTGAGGACGAGTTCCCATTGTTGTTTTTCCTGGAGTTCCGCCCGCAGCTTTTTGTATTTCTCTGCTTTAATCCGATCCGCCGCCAAGCGATCGCGTTGCGTGATCAGTTCTTTTTCAATAATCCGACAGCGATCTTCCCGTTCTTTCACCTCATTCAGGGTATCTTTCGTCTGGGTAATTTTGCGGTCAAAGGCGGCGACTCCGGCTAATTCATCAATAATCTCCCGCCGTTCTCGCGAGTTCATGGAGATGATGCTGGTAACATCCCCTTGTAACACCACATTATAGCCTTCGGGATAGACTCGCAGGCGGTTGAGCTGTTCGTGCAGTTGAGTCAGCGTGCAGGATTCACCGTTAATATAGTAGGTCGAGGTGTAGGTGTTTTGCTTAGTCACCCGCAGCCGCCTTGTCACAGTCCATTCTGTTGATTGGGGAGTTGAGGGTTGGGAGTTGGGATTGTCTTCCTCTGATTCCTCTGTTTCCTCTGCCTCGGCTTCCTCATCTGCATCTGATTCCGAGTTTTCCGGTATCTCTTCTACCACTAGAATATCGGGTGCGTCAGATAGGTCAAATGTCACCGTAACCCTAGCTTCAACCGTACTCCGTCGTTCTTTATTATGATTAACCAGATCAGGTAGACGTTCAGCCCGCATTCCCTTGGAACTGGATAGCCCTAGACAAAAGAGGAGAGCATCGAGGATATTGGATTTTCCTGACCCATTAGGTCCGGAAACCACAGTAAATCCGGGCAACATCGGAATTTGAGTCGTGCCGCCGAAGGATTTAAAATTAGTGAGTTCCAGGCGCTTAACATGCACCATAGGTGTAGGTCAGTTCAGGTTCGTTGTGTGGTACGAGTGTATCAAAATAATAATGTTGATCAGGTTAACAGATATTATCCTGTTCCAGAGATCGCGATAGGATGAAACAAGATCAACCCCATGAGGGTGGAATGAACAGGGTGATTGTGTCCACAGGGCTTTAAAGCTGTTGTTTTTCTGGTCATTGTTGTAGGGGTTGTGCCATCTGCTGCTTCCTTCGGTTTGATTGAGTGGCGCGTGAGGGTCACTGATCGATAAATGCTAGCCTGATCTGGAGAGTTTTAACCTATACCTGATCGATACCAACGGTTGCCCCGCATTGAGTTCACAAAATGCAATCGTTAAGCCGGGAGAACACATTTTTAGGGGCTTGTGATCCAAAACACGTTCAAGGTAGATCCGAGTCTCATCGAGGGCGTACTCTGGGTCAAAATACTGATGTGACTGTCTTGTAAGCAACACAGGAGGGCGATCACTTCTATTTCAGGATAGAAATGATGAAATTAGAACAGCAGAGTCTATCAAAACAGTCAGTGCAACGAAAGGGGAGTTGTTATGCAAACATTAAAACAGGGGTTAGAGGAGTGCCATCTGATGGAAAGGTTGGCAGATCAACTCGAACAAGAGTGGCAACAGCGTTTAGCCAATGACTATCCAGGCTATTGCCCAGCGATCAGAACCAGCATTGTCCACTGGTTACTGGGAGAAAACAGGGAACGGTTAAACCACTTACTACCCGACAAACTCAAGATTGTCTGCCAAGCGATGGACTATCGCTATCGGATTTTACGCCAGCGCTATTTGGGGGTTACTCCAGAGCAAGCCTATCGCAATTTGACCAGTCGGTTAGCGAGTTTAATGACGTTACGGAATAAAATCCGGACGTGGGTGTCTCTGAGTCGCGATCGCCAACGCGCTGTGGTGGATGTCTTACAAGAAGTGATTCAGGAATTATTAAACAGCGATCGCTATATCCAAGGGCAGATTGGTTGGATTGCTCAATGTAGTGAAGATATTCATTTACGTGACGCCCTCTTACTCACCACCCTTGAAGAATATTGTATGCGTCCGATCCGCAATCAGCCGTTGGTTGTCTATCGATTTGTCAATTTTCTCAAGCGATCGGGACGCGGTGGAATGACGCATCTACCTGGCGGGGAAAATGTGCGATTTGTCTCTGAGTCGATTACCTCCGATGATACTGATGCTCCGGTGAGTTTATTAGATAATCAAGCGATCGCGGATTATCAAGAGACTCAAGTCTGGCAAGAGCAACAAGCGCTGCGTCTATCAGTACGCCAAGAATTTGAAACCTACCTCGACCAAAACGTTGGTGCCCAAGCCGCCCAATGGTTACGGCTGTATCTGCAAGGGAAATCTCAAGAGGAGATCGCTAAGACGTTAGGCTTGCCGATCCAAAAGGTTTATCGCTTGCGAGAAAAAATCAGTTACCATGCCATTCGCGTCTTTTCCCTGAAAGTTAAGCCGGAATTAGTTGCCAGTTGGCTAGAGGTATCCTTAAAAGAGCATAACTTAGGGTTAACCCCCATACAGTGGCAAGATTATTGGCAAAGTCTCACCGACCAACAGCGCCAGCTACTCCAACAATTGAGAACTGGTAAAACGCTAGATGTCATTGCCAAGGATCTAAATTGGAAGTATAACCAGGCACTGGGCGAATGGAGTAAGCTCTACTTAGCCGCTCAAGACATCCGTAGCTCTTCCTAGAACATTGATCGTTTGCCAATTCCGTGTCTTCCCTAACCAAAGTTGTTAAAAATTGAAGTAGGGTTAACAGCTAACCTTTTTGCCAATCCCAAACCGGAAAGTCTATATCTTATGACTCCTGGGGCATCTGAACCGATTGATACTCAGGCTGGAGAAATTAATTATTATGTTACCCTCACCACAGGACCCAGAACGAGCGGACACTCCTGTTCAGTCTAAATCATCCTCTCAAGCGTCAGAACTCTCTGGCGTGGATACTGAGCAAATGTTTCGGCTGATTGATAGTATTCTGCCTTTTGAAGCCTGTCTATTTCATCAATTCTTGCCCCTGTCTCTGGAAGGCAAGTACCTTAAGCTGGGTATAGTGGATACCCACGACTCCACGGCTCTTGATTATGTCCGTCGCATTCTGGCGTTTATGAACTGTTCCCTCAAAGTCGAACAGATTAGCGCCAACACTCATACAGCGATGTTGTCTGCTTATTTAAATCAAGGTCATCGTGAAACAGCACCGAAAAGGCAACGCTCTGAGCGCCAACAGTCCATTCCTCGGTCGGAACAAGCAACGCTAATTATTGATGATGCCAGTTTAGCTGAAGATGAGGCGAATCCGCCTGAGCCACCAACCCCTTCTCCTCAAGCGGCGGCACAGAAACACAACTTTACCCCAGGAGGGTCTCAACCGCAACCAAGTGATGCTGACCATTTAACGGAGGATGAAACAACTGAACCCCAGCCATCAACCTCTAATGCAGCGACAACTGATAATCCTCCACCGACAGCCTCTCAATTTCCAACCAGCCATGAGGTGAGCCACACTGAAAATGAGGCGGTGCAGCCTGAGGAATCAGAAGCGGCGGCGAAAACCAATAATAATTCTCCTGCTAGCGAATCTCAACCAACACTGATTATCGATGATATCCGTCAACTCCAGGACGAATTAAACCAATCCTCTGATGTGCCTAACCCAGAGGATAGCCAGCCATCGGCGGCAACGCCTCAACCGATGCCACAATCGTCTAATCATTCCCCAGCCCAACCACCGCATCCTTCTGGCAAAACGGTATCGGCTCAGACGGCGCTGACGCCAGTTTTCCAAAGGTCACTCCCGACTAAGGCTCTTCTACCTTTGGATGTAAACCCTCTCTATTTATCTCGTCCGATCGCATTTTTGGCAACCTTAGCCCCCCATCAAATTGTAGAAGAGTTGTTAGGGCGTCTGTTGCAGGGGGGAATTGGTCGGCTGTATTTTCAGCGACAATCTGAGCGGGGTCGCGTTGTTTTGCGCCAGGATAGCTCTTCCCAGTCTGTCTTGGATAAATTAAGCGTATCTGTTTTTGAAGATATCATTATTGAGCTTAAGCGCTTAGTTGACCTGCCGTTGCAGCCCATTACCCAGCCCAAACAGATCGAAAGTGAGCGACTTTACCAGCAAGAATCCCTCCTATTGTGTTTGCGGCTAGTACCCGGTATTCATGGGGAAGAGGCAACGCTACAACTCTTGCGAGGAGCGCCTTTAAACTTCTATCAACAACAAAAGGTGGAACGATTGGGTCAGGATGCGATTAAACTCGCTGGACAACTCCAACACAAGCTCAATGAAATCCGCGATCGCTCTTATCGCTATTCCCTTCCTCCGGTGGAAACCCTACCAACCCTGAACCAACTCTTACACCATCTCGACAGACAACTCGAAACCCTGATGCACAATCCCATGGATCAGCAGGAAAATTGACGTGTTGAGTCTGTAGGGGCGGATTTCGGGACTTTTGTTTTGCGATTGATAGTAAGCTCCTCCTGCTCCCTCTGCTTCCCCTGCTCCCTCTGCTCCCTCTGCTCCCCCAATTTGTAACGGCGTATGAAGAACTCTTACGAAAAATAGATGACATGTTTTATCAATTAGCGCTACGGTTAGGGGGAGACATTGGAGTACTTTCATGGGTAAATCAGATAAAAAGAAACAAGTCAGCCCCTTCAAGCTAGAGGGACAGTTTGTCAAATTTCTGGGTAAAGCTGGCAAAAAACCCAAGCTGCTGTGGATCAATACAGAAGCAGGTGAACGGTATATCAAGCTGGCTAAACCCTTACGGGAATCTCTACCTGAAATCCTCAAACCCGGAGATCCGATAGAAGTCTGTGGCAAACAGAAGTACAAACCCAAACGTGGGGAATTGAAACTCAAAGCCGAGCGGGTGACATTGAAAACCCCGTCAGCATCCCAGCAATATGAGAAACTTTTGCAACCGTCTCCCAAGAAAACCAAAGCCAGCGTCATGATGTGTAAAAAGTCATCCTGTCGCAAGCGCGGTGCGGCAAAAGTCCATCAAGCCATGAATGACACCTTGCGCGATCGCAATCTTGATGACCAAGTAGCGATTAAAGACACAGGCTGTATGAAGCAGTGTAAAAAAGGTCCCTGCATGGTAGTGATGCCAGACAAAGCCCGGTACAATAAGGTGGCTCCCGAAGACGTACCGACGCTAGTGGATAAGCACTTTGGCAGTAAACTAAAGCCAGAGGCATGTTTATCCCAACGCTCTACCGTCAATTGTGGAGGCTAACACTGGGGATTGGGGGGTCAAACATTGAAAAAACTGACCAAAATTCTCCGATTTCCCTTGCCGATTAGTGTTGTCGCGAATAAGCCAGGTGCATAATGAGAAATCTACCGCCACCCGATTCGGATTCCTCTCGACTAGGTTTGGAGGAATGGATTGGTATAATTATCGCCATTGCCACTATCGGTGGGATTTTGATTGGAGTTTTGGGTCAACGGCAAAAGGGATTTAACCTGAAGCAGTGGGTTGGCTCACTCACCTCTGAACCAACAACGGAAGCACCAGAAGAGGCAAAAGTGACTTCTCCGATAGCTGAGGAGATTCCCACTCGCGAAAGCGTCAGCAGCGCTCCTTTGGCAACAGATTCCCCTTCACCCTCTCCAGCCGAAGCTACTGTACCCGAATCCCCAGAGGAAGAGGAGGCGTTTCCGGAAATAGCGAGAGCCGTTCCTCTTGCTCCGATTGTCTCAGCTTCCAGAACAGAAACAGAAGCAGAAACACCCACGGAAACCCCGGAAGCAACACCAACACCAACCCCAACGGAAACGCCTGATGTAGCCGTGAAGTTTGCCGATGTTCCAGATGACTATTGGGCAAGTCCTTATATTACCGCTCTAGTGCAGCGAGATATTATGAGCGGCTTTCCAGAAGATAATACGTTTAAACCGAATAGTTCGATCACTCGGGCAGAATTTGCGGCGTTGCTAAGAAGCGCTTTTGAGCAACAACCCACCTTAGAGACACCCAACTTTAAGGATGTATCCTCAGACTTTTGGGCATGGTCGGCGATTCAGGAAACCAGCAAAACCAATTTTTTGCGTGGCTATCCTAATAATACCTTTCAACCCAAGCAACCGATTCCTAAAGTACAAGTTTTAGTGGCACTAGCGAGTGGCTTGGGGTTAGAAGCAAATCAATCTCCTCAGGAGGTGTTACAAACCTATCAGGATTCAAATCAGATTCCAGAGTATGCGCGTGAAAAAGTCAGTGCGGCGACAGAAGCGGGTATTGTGGTGAATTATCCGAATACTGAGTCTCTAAATCCGACTCAAGATGCAACTCGCGCTGAGGTAGCGGCGATGGTTTATCAGGCGTTAGTTGAAGCTGGGAAAGCAGATGCCGTAACCTCTGAGTATGTGGTTAATCCTTGATAGAGAATGGCAGATAGGAAAATGAAAAAAGACTGATTTCTTGACACCCAGCTTATTATTTGTCTGGAAAGGCATTTATGTTAGGATTTTGTTTGGAAAGACTAATTGTTAGGACTTACGCAAAAGCTCTATATGTAGGGTGTGTTAGCGAAGCGTAACGCACCTTAATCAGTACTATCAGAGCCTGTTTTTCAGAGTGACAATTGTCCTAAGGGCAAGGCAGTGCCGTGTCCTTACAGGTGTTCTAGCTCTAGCGCGATCGCACTCTATCTCGACTATGCCTGAATCTGATCATACTCAACCCTTACCTCCCCTTGATCCCAGTTTAGATGTTACTCAAAATCACTATTGGACGTATCATAATCTAGAGGCGCTACTCAGTTGCAAGCATCCGCTCACCGCGTCCCAAGACGAAGACTTATTTATTGCCGTTCATCAAATTTGTGAACTCGCGTTCCATCAAATGATTCTGGATATGGAGCGAGTTTTAGCGGCATTAGCGCAAGCCATTACTGATAATACTGATCCGATTATCGGAGATACTAGCGAAGCCTGTTACTTTTTCCCCCGAATTCTGCGCCTTTATGACGTTGTATTGACAACCATGCCCATTCTCAAGACAATGCGGGCATTTGCCGAGTTTCGGACAACTATTGGTCCAACCAGTGGGTTTCAGTCGTTCCAGTTTCGCCATTTAGAAATTATGAGCGGGGTGCGAAACTATTGGCAAGGAGGAACTAAAGACACCCAGGGCAATCCTCACATTGCAGAAACCGAGTTTGACCGCCGCTATGGGAGTGATATCGCCCAATGGTTTGAGCGCTATCATAATCATAATCTCGCCTATTATTACGACACCCTACTACAACGAAGTCCTGGAAACACGACAGCGGAACAGATTTCCTATCTCTTTAATCACCCTCATGCCAATCCAATTTTAAAGAATATGCGAACTTACGATAATTTACAAATCCGCTTTCATCAATTCCATCTATCACTGGCGGTACAACAACTTAAACTTGTGGGTGTAGAGGTCGGAACTGGGGGAACATCATTCCGGGATTATTTGGCAAAATACCATAAACAGCAAGCGCCACTATTTCCTGGATTAACTCAATTTGAACCGGAAACACTGTAAATAGGGTTTGTTGAATAAGGGTTGTAGTGAGGATAGGAAACAGGGAACAGGGAACAGGAAATGGTTGTAGAAAGCCTTTATTACCCCCCTTTTGACGAGGCGATTGAAATCGCTGCTACACAAACAAAGTCCGCCTGCGCGGACTGGCTTATAACGGGGGTAGCTAACCCAGATTTGGTATGACAAATGACATACGCTCTTACCTAAAAACGAGATAAAATTAAATCGGATATCCTCTGTAATGTAACGGAATAGACCATTGCACGAACTGGGAATCACACAAAATATCGTTGATATCGTTGCCGAACACGCTAAAGGGGCAAAAGTGCGACGAGTCTGCCTAGAAATTGGTCAGTTAGCGGCGATAATGCCCGATGCGGTACTATTTTGTTTTGATGTTTGCAGCAAAGACACTCCCTTAGAAGGGGCAACCCTGGATATTATTGAAATTCCGGGTATTGGTCGCTGTCGTCACTGTGATGCCCAAATTCCCCTCGATCAACCTTTTGGTCTCTGTGAATGCGGTAGTGTAGAACTGGATATAATATCGGGTCAAGAACTGAAAATTAAGGAAATGGAGGTCGAACCATGTGTGTAACCTGCGGCTGTTCTGATGGCGCTGACATGACTTTTACCAACCCGGAAACGGGGGAGGTTGTTGCCATGGCTAACTCCAATCATGACCAGAGTCATACCCATACTCTACCCGATGGGACTGCGATCGCGCACTCCTCCTCATCTAGCCACTCCCATACTCACACCTTACCCGATGGTCGAGTCATCACCCACACTCACACTCACGACTCGTCGGAAAATCACCATGATCAAGCCTCTCAAGTTCACGCCCAGGTTCACGGTACAAAAATCTCTCTGGAAGAGAATATCCTGGCAAAAAATAACCTAATTGCTGCCCAAAATCGGGGATGGTTTAGAGGGCGTAATATTTTGGCGCTAAATCTCGTGAGTTCTCCGGGGGCGGGTAAAACAACGTTATTGACTCGCACGATTCAGGATTTACAGGCACAATTACCGATTAATGTAATTGAAGGGGATCAAGCGACGGCGAATGATGCCCAGAAAATTCAAGCAACCGGGTGTAAGGTTGTCCAAATTAATACTGGAACCGGGTGTCATCTAGAAGCAGCGATGGTGGAACGGGGTTGTACTCAACTGAATCCTCCCCTCAATTCTGTGGTGATGATTGAGAATGTGGGAAATCTGGTTTGTCCCGCTTTATTTGATTTGGGGGAACAGGCAAAGGTGGCGATTTTATCGGTAACTGAGGGCGATGATAAGCCGATTAAATATCCTCATATCTTCCGTGCTAGCCAAGTGATGATTCTGACGAAAATTGACCTGTTGCCTTATGTAGACTTTGATGTGGAACGCTGTATTGAGTATGCACGAACCGTGAATCCTCAGATGCAGGTATTTCAGGTTTCGGCAAAAACAGGCGTTGGGCTAGAGAGTTGGTATGAATGGTTAACCTCTCAGTTTCAACCCGTGCAACCTATGGAGTCAATGTAATTGAACAAGGAGGCGGGTGGGCAATGCCCACCCAAGCCATCTGCCACCGTTAACTTTAATTGTCCCCACCTACTTACAAGCCGAATCTAATTCATCAAATAAGGTGTGTCAGTCCACTACACAAAATGGAAAACCTGCCCGGAGTTCAAACTCTTCTTGATTTAGGTCAACTTTATTAACAATGGTCTAAAACTTTTATTCAGTCAGCTAAAGCTGACTTTCGCTTTTAGTCTTGGGTTTGAACCCGAGGCGGTTGGTGAGATTGGCACGCTTCGTGCCTACTACGAACGACCAACCCCCACGCTAAAATAGACCAAAACTCTTACAACGACAGCAACGAAACACCTATGACCACCGCAGCACCTGCAAAAACGAAGTACGAAGCCATAATCGGTCTAGAAACCCACTGTCAACTCAACACCGCCACCAAAATATTCTCCTACTCCTCCACAGAATTTGGTACTCCCCCCAACACCAACATTGACCCGATATGCATGGGACTCCCCGGCGTGCTACCGGTTCTCAACCAAAAAGTCCTGGAATCCGCCGTCAAAGCCGGATTAGCCCTCAACTGCCAAATCGCCCCCTATAGTAAATTTGACCGCAAACAGTACTTTTATCCCGACCTCCCCAAAAATTATCAAATCTCTCAATATGACCTCCCCATCGCCGAACATGGCTGGTTAGAAATCGAACTCATCGATGACGATGGAAACCCCATCGATAAAAAAATCGGCATCACCCGCCTGCACATGGAAGAAGACGCTGGAAAGCTCGTCCATGCGGGAAGTGATAGACTTTCCGGTTCCACCTACTCCCTCGTCGATTTCAACCGTGCAGGTGTCCCCCTCCTGGAAATTGTCTCAGAACCCGACTTGCGTTCTGGCAAAGAAGCCGCAGAATATGCCCAAGAATTGCGCCGGATTATGCGTTACCTGGGTATCAGCGATGGCAATATGCAGGAAGGTTCCTTGCGCTGTGATGTGAATATCTCCGTGCGTCCTGTCGGTCAAAAAGAGTTTGGTGTGAAAGTTGAGATCAAAAACATGAACTCCTTTAGCGCCATTCAAAAAGCCATTGACTACGAAATCGAACGACAAATTGAAGCTATTGAAACTGGGGAACCGATTGTCCAAGAAACCCGCCTCTGGGAAGAAGGAAGTCAACGCACGATTAGTATGCGCGTCAAAGAAGGGTCTAGCGATTACCGCTACTTCCCCGAACCCGACTTACCCCCAATTGAAGTTTCTAAAGAACAATTAGAACAATGGCGCAGTGAGCTTCCCGAACTTCCCGCCCAGAAACGGCATCATTATGAAGAGAAATTCGGGCTTTCGGCTTATGATACCCGTGTCTTAACTGAAGATAAACTGGTGGCGGAATACTTTGAAGCTGCCGTATCTGCAAATGCCAATCCCAAACAAGTGGCAAACTGGGTAATGGGAGATATTGCTGCTTATCTGAATACTGAGAAACTCGCGATTACAGAAATTGCGCTGAAACCGTTAGTGTTGGCAGAACTAATTCAGTTGATTGAAGATGATACGATTAGCGGCAAAATCGCTAAAGAAATCCTCCCGGAACTGCTATCGAAAGGCGGTTCAGCCAAGGAAATAGCTGAAAGTCGCGGACTGATTCAAATCTCGGATGTCAGCCAACTCGAAGCCATCATTGATGAAGTGATTGCTGCGAATCCCAAGAAATTGGAACAGTATCGCAATGGTAAAACCAAGCTGCAAGGTTTTTTTGTCGGACAGGTGATGAAGGAAACCAATGGACGGGCAAATCCAAAATTAACGAATCAGCTTTTAGGTAAAAAGTTGAAGGGGTAAATTTTGGGTCAGGGCGGGTTTTGTTGCTAGGTTATTGGTGAGTATCTACATTGATAGGCTAAACCCGCCCCTACAGCAATTTCTGTTACACACAGTCTAGAATCTATCGTCGGGGCGATTCATGAATCGTCTCTACTGGTATTACCCAGACTTCGCACTTCAACTTGAAGCACAAAAAACTACATACCTGTATAAAGGCAAAAAATCCGAAAAATTAAACTCTTGAATATCTTTTAAAGAAACAGTAATTGAGGAGTATATACTCTCCTTGCGAAGATTTACAGCAGTTTGCTCTGCTAGGCGGTACATTGTCGATCCCCCTAAATCCCCCTTAAAAAGGGGGACTTTGATCTACTGTACTTTATATGCGAGCTAAAGATGAAATAGTTACGAGTGGGTTACATTAGGGAATTCAGCTTTTGAAGGCAGATATCAGCGAATTGCCCGAACAGTTAAAGTCCACTACAGCAATAACGCTCCTTATTTTGATGCTGTTTGCCGTCGGTACATTTCCCGGAGAACTAAGGCGGGGTCGATATAGTTGTCGGCGTACTTTAATCCCCAATGCAAATGAGGACCCGTGGTGCGCCCGGTCATTCCTACACGACCAATTCGGGCGCCAGTGGGTATCTGTTGACCTTTCCAGATTTGAATCCCGCCACTGCGATCGCTCAAATACATACCTTGGTTATCTGTTTCCACATGACCTTTGAGGTGACAGTAGATATGCTTCCACTCACCGGATTGGATGGTGATAGAGGTGCCACAGGCGGTATTATCGGACAGGGATACCACCTGACCTGCCCACCAGTTGCGAATGTAACTGCCTTCGGGTGCGGCGATGTCTAAGCCGCGATGAAATTCTGTACCTGATCCACGGGGAGAACGACGGTAGCCGTAGGGAGAGGTATAAGCCTGAAAATTCTCAACGGGAAACGAACCTCCTTGCCAATAGGTGTTGGTGTTGGTCGTTATCTGAGTAGGAATAACCTCTGAGGCGGTAACTCGGTGTTGGGTGATGACTCCCCAGAGGATAAAACTGATTAAACTTAGTCCAGCGAACAGGAGAAACCGTTTTACGGTTGTCTTGTGTTTATTGTGTCCTCGGCGTGGAAATACTCCTGACATTTCCTCACTCCTCGATGGGATGAATTTTCCAAGTGGTTAGCTTCGCTACCTTAACATGAATGGTACTGACTGGCATGGTGGTGGGTTGAGCGAAGTCGAAACCCACCCTAGGGTATATCAATGGTTTCGGCGATCTTAAAAGGCTTCAGTTAGCTGCCATTCACCTTAACATTTCCCAGCCTGAGATAGGTAGATCAGCATCGACTTTTTTCGTAGAACATGGGACTATTTGCTGAGGCAGATGCCTCATGGAAAAAGCTATGATGGATTTTGGCGTGGTAACGATTCCGACATCCAGTGAGACGCCTGAAAATTTTGATGGTGATTTCTACCTTCTCTCGATGTCTTTCATCCTTTATATTTCATACTTCAGATGACAGCGACGGTCAAAATTCAGCCTTCTGGCTTCTGCGTTCGGTATCCTAAAACCTCCTGGCGAGTCACATTCGTTGAGGAAGCGTCCGGGAAGTTCCGGTTTTCACTGATTGGATCTGATTTTAAGTTTGAACCCAGAGATCGCTACCGCTACCCTTCTCATGATGATGCTAAACGCGCTGCTGTTTGCTTTCTAGAGTTGATGAAACGGTTAGCTCGTTCCCGGATGCGCTTAAGCGTGCTAGCTGAGATTGGTCTTTTGAAATTCCCCCAACAACAGCATCGGGGTTATAAAGTGTGGTTGGTAGTAGACCGCGCCCGTTATTCCTGGGAAGCCACTCGACGAGATGGTCTTTGTATTCGATCGCAACGCTGGTACAAGCGACCGGAAACCGCGTTATCTAAAGCACAGCAGCATATTGACTGCGAGTATGCCAAGTCTCAGATTCGGGATGTTATTGGCTGGGTTTAGCGTCTTATTTAAGGCTCCAAGTGCAGAATCTAATGATCTACCATGTCAATAAGATCTGGATATACTCTACCCGTCTTTGCTTGTGCTTCCGCTATTGCGGCGTTGCAGTGGTTGCGCCAAGCTAAACCCCTAGATACCGTATCTGTAGATTTAATTGAACCTCAAGAAACGGCAGAAATTCCGATTGAGCAAGTCGCCGGAATTCACCCAGGAATGGCGTTGGCAATTACCCGCAGTGATCCGGGGGATAACATTGATCTAACCCGAAATACTCCGATTTGGGCAGTTGTGGAATGGGGACAATCTGAGCAAAGCGAACGGGTACAGATAGTCGGCGGTGAAGGAATTGGGCGACAATTAAATGCCGCAGGAAAAGCGGCAATTTATGGCTATGCTGAGACGTTATTAGAAAAGAATCTCAGTCGCTTACTTGCTCCCGATGAGAAAATTCAGGTGACAATTATTTTACCCGAAGGACGCAAACTGGCAGAACGGACATCGAATGCTGCATTTGGTGTGCTAGAAGGATTATCATTGTTGGGAACGACAGGTATTTCTCAACCGTTAAGCGCTCCTGATCAACTGCAAGCTTATCGCGAACAACTGCAAATTAAAGCCCTCTGTTTTGATTGTTTAGTCTTCTGTGTGGGAGAAAATGGGTTAAGTTTGGCGCGACAGATGGGAATTAATCCCGAACAATTAGTTAAAACGGCAAATTGGCTCGGTCCCTTATTAGTGGCGGCGGGATTGCAGGAAATCCCCGGACTTTTATTATTCGGGTATCATGGTAAGCTGATTAAGTTAGCGGGAGGCATTTTTCACACCCATCATCACTTAGCCGATGGACGCTTAGAAATTCTCACCGCTCATGGCGCTCAAGTGGGATTACCCACGCCGATTTTACAGGCAGTTTTTACCAGTCCCACCACCGAAGCCGCGCTAACCTATTTGCGGCAATTGGATGCTAAGGAGGGGAGTGATTGGGTGAATCAGATTTATAGGGCGATCGCGTCTACGATAGATAAACGTAGCCAAGACTATATTTATAAGCATAGCCAGCAAGAAGTACGAGTCGGTTCCCTGTTATTTGATCGCAACCGCCAAGTCATCGTCACTAGCCCCACGGGAGCCACATTACTGTCGCAATTATGTTAAGTTGGTAAGAATATCTATAAAGCTTGGCTCCATCGGTTAAACCAATAGATTCTCGCTGATCAGTAGCAGACTTGCTCAGCGAGATATATCCTTATCTTACTCAAATTGCGCTTACAGGACAAAGCAGTGACTAGACCAACAGGAAACGCATCTCAACCAGTAGAGATATTACCCACAACCACTCTACAAAACCAGTTACATCGCCAGATGATTGTGATTCTGGATTTTGGCTCTCAATATTCAGAACTCATCGCTCGTCGTATCCGCGAAACTCAGGTTTATTCGGAAGTTATCTCCTATCGCACCAGCGCTGAAAAACTCCGACAACTGAGTCCCAAAGGAATTATTCTATCGGGAGGTCCGAATTCCGTCTACGATGAGGCGGCGCCTCAGTGTGATCCCGAAATTTTGCATCTAGGTATCCCTATCTTGGGGGTTTGCTATGGGATGCAGTTAATGGTACAGCAACTAGGTGGGAAAGTAACTCGCTCTCAACGGGGAGAGTATGGCAAAGCCTCGCTGCATATCGATGATCCCACGGACTTGTTGACGAACGTGGAAGAAAACTCAACTATGTGGATGAGTCATGCAGATTCCTGTCAGGAATTGCCAGACGGCTTTGAAGTCCTAGCCCATACCGATAATACTCCTTGCGCCGCGATCGCGGATCACCAGAAGCAGCTCTATGGGGTGCAGTTTCACCCGGAAGTCGTGCATTCGGTTGGGGGTATCGCGTTAATTCGCAATTTTGTTTATCACATCTGCGACTGCGAACCCACTTGGACGACGGAAGCCTTTGTCGAGGAAGCCATTCGCGAAATTCGCGCCAAGGTGGGAGATAAACGAGTATTGCTGGCTCTGTCTGGAGGTGTGGATTCCTCAACCCTAGCCTTCTTATTACATAAGGCGATTGGCGACCAATTGACCTGTATGTTTATTGACCAAGGCTTCATGCGAAAACTGGAGCCAGAACGGTTGCTGAAGCTGTTTCAGGATGAATTTCATATTCCTGTAGAATATGTTAACGCCCGCGATCGCTTCCTAGCTCGTCTGGAAGGGGTGACTGATCCCGAAGAAAAGCGTCGCCGGATTGGTCATGAGTTTATTCGTGTCTTTGAAGAACAATCCAAAATCCTGGGTCCTTTTGACTATTTGGCTCAGGGTACGCTTTACCCCGATGTGATTGAGTCGGCGGATACTAATGTTGATCCCAAAACCGGGGAACGGGTGGCGGTGAAAATTAAGAGTCATCATAATGTCGGGGGTTTACCTAAAGACTTGCGTTTTAAGCTGGTTGAACCCTTACGGAAACTCTTCAAAGATGAAGTTCGCAAAGTGGGACGTTCCATTGGTTTACCCGAAGAAATTGTTCGACGTCATCCCTTCCCCGGACCCGGATTAGCGATTCGGATTATTGGCGAAGTCACCGCAGAACGACTGAATATTCTGCGCGATGCGGATTTGATTGTTCGCCAGGAAATTAATCGCCACGGACTTTATAAAGAACTTTGGCAAGCGTTTGCTGTTTTACTCCCGATTCGCAGTGTTGGGGTAATGGGGGATCAGCGCACGTATGCCTATCCGATTGTACTGCGTTTGGTCAGTAGTGAAGATGGGATGACGGCGGATTGGTCGCGAGTTCCTTACGATTTACTCGAACTCATTTCTAATCGGATTGTGAATGAAGTTAAGGGCGTGAATCGGGTGGCTTACGATATTACCTCTAAGCCACCGGGAACCATTGAGTGGGAATAGGGATTTAGGGAAGCTGGGGGAGTTAATCAGTTATCAGTGAGCAGTTAAGTAGGTGGGGACAATTAAAGTTAACGGTGGAGATCGTCATTCGTCATTCGTCATTCGTCGTTTAAACTTTAATATCAATAACGGCGAAAACCTTGTAGTGCGAGCATCTTGCTCGCTACTAATACCCAATTTAAATGCATGACAGCTTATCTGTTATCAGGAGATGGGGGAGATGAGGGAGATGGGTAAGTGAACTGAAAACTCTACCTTAACTGTTCCCTGTTCCCTGTGACACACCGAGCGTGTTACCGAGCGTGTTACTGAGCGAAGCGTTCGACTGAGCGCTCACGCCGAAGTCCGAAGTAAGTCGAGGTAAGTCGAGGTGTTCCCTCTCCTCACCACAACACTTGTTCAGCAACCCCGATATAGTGAAACCCGTCCCTACATTTGTCAATACTTAAAACGTTTCGCTCAAAGTTTGGCGATAATGAAAGAAAGCGTGTAAAGAACCACAGGACAACTTACAGTGGCTGGCTTTACGTTAATCACGCTGGAGTTTAAGCCGATGCAGCCTGTGACCGGGAAAGAGCGCTTTAGCTAAACCAAACCAAGAGGAGGATTGGCAATGGAGATAAATAGACGTGAGGGGAGTTATTTGTTGTGGTTCGGCTTTCTGTTTGGATTTGCCGGATTGCACCGTTTCTACAATGGTAAGATTGGCACAGGTTTGTTGTGGTTTTGTACGGGGGGATTATTTGGGGTTGGTCAATTCATTGACCTGTTTCTAATTCCCGGCATGGTAGAAGAACATTATCTCAAATATGGGAAGCGCGATCGCATCGCTGGAGAAGCAACGGTTTCTGGTTCACCCACATTAGTCCAGCCTTATCATGCTCCTGCTACTTTAAACCATGACTCCTTTGTTGTTCAATTAGTGAAAGCGGCTGAAGCGAGAGGCGGTAAATTGTCCGTGACTCAGGGGGTTGTCGATACGGGACGAGGGTTTGCGGAAGTAGAAGCGACGTTGAACGATTTGGTCAAGTCCGGGTATGTGAATATTGACAATGACCCCGATACAGGCGTTGTCGTTTATGCGTTTCCAGAATTAGAGTTGAGTGCTAATCCTGAGTTAAAGCCATGGGTGTAGAGAGGTTGACCACTATCCTATTTTGAAATATCGCATTATCCTGCTCATCAGCATTATCCTCATTGCTCCTTTGGGGTATGCGGTGCGGTTTTACGCACCTGCACCGGAATGGCTGAATGACCGACTGGGTAGCTTTGCTTATGAGATTTTCTGGATTCTCTTGGTTGGACTTTTCTTTCCCCAAGCGTCTCCCCTGTGGACAGCGGTAGGCGTCTGTATAGTTACTTGTCTGCTGGAGGTTCTGCAACTATGGCAACCTCCATTTTTGCAAGCCATTCGAGCCACGTTACTGGGTCGGGTTATCTTGGGGAATACCTTTACCTGGTCAGATTTCCCCGCTTATTTTATCGGCAGTTTCCTGGGTTGGACCTGGATGCGATCGGCTTGGGTCTACTCACGTCGGTCACATCGCCAAAGTAAATCATAACTCAATAACTCAATACGTCACCGCTTCAAGGCTGGACAGTGTACAATCTGGCTGTATCGGACTTATATGCTGGGAGTGCTTTGTGTATTATCTTCACGAACCGCCTTATTTATTGTTAGTGATGGGTTTATTGGCTGGGATTACCTGTGGTGCGGCGTTTGAAGCCACACTGAAACAAAAGGTACAGGAATGGTCAAAAAACCGTTCCTCTCGCAGTCTGGCTCAAATGCAAGGATTGCCATTATTCATCCCATTCCTAGGAATTTCCGCCGGAATTTGTGTATTTCTGGCGGCTGGGCTAGAAATTTTTAGCTTTCCCACATTCCTGGCTTACACCATTTCCCTACCCCTAACTCTATTCATTGGCTGGTTAGTGTGGTATCAGTTGGGTAAACTTTTAGGACAGCTAGAACGAGGTGGCTCAAAAGCCATAGACCTCGACGCCTGGGAATAGTCCGGCTCTCGTTCCCAGACGCGCCATGGCGCGTCTCTACACCCCCACCATTGGTGTCAACTTAAGCTCTTGCCAGAACGCAATACCTTGAGTTTTCTTTACGTTGACACCAATGCACGTCTGCACGGGCAAATTGAGTTCAAAAGCGCCATTAAATCAAGGGCGGGTTTTGTTGTTCAGTTATTGTTAAGCCACCCAATTTAGTCTCTAAACCCGCCCCTACAATAGATGGATATTTTTTACATTAGTGCCGTAGGGTGGGTTAGGCGGCATTTAATAGAAGCGAATAACCATTCAATTAAGTGTCCAACCTAACCCACCGATGTTCAGGTGAGGAATTTTTAAAAGTTTGTAGTTTGTCGTAAGGGATGCGAGCCTATCTTTGCTTAAATTACAGATTCCTTGAACAAATTGAGTTCAAAAGCGCCATTAAATAAAGGGCGGGTTTTGTTGTTCAGTTATCGTTAAGCCACCCAATTTAGTCCCTAAACCCGCCCCTACATTCTTGCTCCCCTCTCCCCAGAGTGGGAGAGGGGTTGGGGGTGAGGGGTTTCTTTAACTGAAAACGCATAACCTCAGTGCGCCCTTTATTTAATGATGTGCGCCCTTTATTTAATGACGTGCGCCCTTTTTTAAGCCATTTTTTGCCGGATGATTAGTTATTCGCCTCAGAACATCGGTGGGTTACGGCGGACAGATGATTAAATGGTTTCTGTTTCAGTTTGAAAGCCCGCCTAACCCACCCTACGCGGTTGATAATTGTTTCCAGGATAAACATCAGGACACACGTTGGCAATTAGGGCGCACGTCGGTGCGCCCCTACGTGGATTTTGTTTTATCATTTCTAGAGATAAACTGAATGAATCATCTCGACTTTGTACTGGATTGAACAAGGGAGACGACTAGGATGCTAAACCGGGATACTCGACCTACTCTACTCTTCATGGTAGAACTATCTCTAGACCAGCGCAGCGGAAGTAACTCTCCAGTTAAAAAAGGTGCAAAATCTTACGGTATAAGCTTTCTGCCCTCCTGCCTTCTGCCTTCTGCCTCCTGCCTTCTTGCACTAGCTACCTTATCCCTATCTATCCCTACAATCGCCCTGAGTCAATCACCGCCTCCGTCTCCTATCCCTCATCCTCCATCCCTTATCGCCAATGAAGCCGATGACTTAGCCGAAGCCGAACGACTCAAGCAACAGGTTGAACAACTTTACCATCAAGGTCAATATAGTGAAGCGATTCCCTTAGCCGAACGGATGCTAACCCTTTATCAGAACCTCTATGGAGAGGAACATCCTGATATTGCTGATAGTTTAACGTATTTAGGAATTCTGTATCGAAGTCAAGGACGCTACTCGGAAGCTGAACCCTTGTTTCGCCAAGTCTTAGTGATGATAAAACGTCTCTATGGAGAGGAACATCCTGATATCGCCACTAGCTTAAATAATCTGGCATTACTCTACCAAAATCAAGGACGCTACTCGGAAGCTGAACCCTTGTTTCGCCAAGCTTTAGCAATGAGAAAAAGACTCTTAGGAGAGGAACATCCTCAGATTGCCACTAGCTTGAATCATCTAGCATTACTCTACCAAAATCAAGGACGCTACTCGGAAGCCGAACCCCTCTTTCGCCAAGCTTTAGAGATGAGAAAACGCCTCCTGGGACAGAATCATCCTGATGTGGCAACCTCCCTAAATAATCTGGCATTATTGTACCAAAATCAAGGACGCTACAGTGAAGCCGAACCTCTCTATCGCCAAGCCTTAGAGATGAGAAAACGCCTCCTGGGACAGAATCATCCTGATGTGGCAACTTCCCTGAATAATCTGGCATTATTGTACCAAAATCAAGGACGCTACAGTGAAGCTGAACCCCTCTTTCGTCAAGCTTTAGAGATGAAAAAACGCCTCCTAGGAGAGGATCATCCTTGGGTGGCAACCTCCCTGAATAATCTGGCATTATTGTACCAAAATCAAGGACGCTACTCGGAAGCTGAACCTTTGTTTCGCCAAGCTTTAGCGATGAGAAAACGCCTCTTGGGACAGAATCATCCTGATGTAGCAACTTCCCTGAATAATCTGGCAGCATTGTACCGAAATCAAGGACGCTACAGTGAAGCCGAACCTCTCTATCGCCAAGCCTTAGAGATGAGAAAACGTCTCCTGGGACAAGAACATCCTGATGTAGCACAATCCCTACATAATCTGGCAGTATTGTACGATACTCAAGGACGCTACAGTGAAGCCGAATCTCTCTATCGCCAAGCCTTAGAGATGTTTAAACGTCTCCTGGGACAGGATCATCCTGATGTGGCAACTTCCCTGGCTAGTCTAGCAGCATTGTACCGAAATCAAGGACGCTACTCTGAAGCTGAATCTCTCTATCGCCAAGCCTTAGAGATGTTTAAACGTCTCCTGGGACAGGATCATCCTGATGTGGCAACTTCCCTGAATAATCTGGCATTATTGTACCGAAATCAAGGACGCTACACAGAAGCCGAACCCCTATTTCGCCAATCTTTAGAGATAATAAAACGCCTCATGGGGGAGGATCATCCTCGTGTCGCCATGAGCTTATATAATCTAGCTGTTCTCTACTCTCAACTCGGTGACATTGATAATACCCTCACTGTCCTCCAAGAAGGATTAAATATCGAAGAATATAACCTCACTGCTAATCTCGCCGCTGGTTCTAATCGCCAGAAACGAGATTACTTACAAACGCTTTCTGGAAGCACCAATTTTGCTCCTTCCTTTCATCTCAATTCTGCCCCGAATAATCCCCAAGCCGCTAACTTAGCCCTAACGACGATCTTCCGACGCAAAGGACGCATCTTAGATGTATCAACGAATACCCTGCAACGCCTACGTCAAAACCTGACCCCAGAAAATCAGGCGTTATTAGCTGAACTTGCGGATACCTATCGACAACTGACGAACCTAATTTATAAAACATCAGAAAACGATATAACTTTACCTCCAGAAGACTACCGCATTCAACTCGCCTCCCTAGAACAACAAGCGCAACAATTGGAAAATCAACTCTCTCGTCAAAGTGAACAATTCCGGATTGAATCCCAACCCGTCACCATCGAAACTATTCAACAATTAATCCCTGAAGATACCGTATTAGTGGAACTGGTACGCTATTATCATCAAGGTGAACCCCGCTATGCAGCTTACATTCTATCCTCCCAAGGAACCCCTGAAGCCATTGACTTAGGCGCAGCGGCGATAATTGATCAAAAAGTTGCAGATTTTCGCCAACTTTTCCAAAATGGTAACCAAATTCCGATTCCCCTAATTAAACAATCTGCCCGTGCATTGGATACTGTTCTCATGGAACCCGTGCGAGAACGAATGGGTAACAATCGCCATATCCTCATTGCTCCCGATGGGACGCTTAATTTAATTCCGTTTGAAGTTCTCGTTGATGAAAATAACCGCTATTTAATTGAAACCTATTCATTCTCTTATTTAACCTCTGGACGAGATTTACTCCGACTACAAACCTCCTTTCCCAGTCAACAGCCACCTGTGTTAATTGCTGACCCCTATTTTCAGCGTCCCGGTGAAGTGATTCAGCCTCGCGGTAAAGCAATGACGCCGCTATCTGAGATGATTCCCTTAATTGACTTATCCCAAAAAACCTTTACTCCCCTCCCTGGAACCGCCGAGGAAGTTGAGGCAATTGGTCAATTATTAGAGGTTACTCCACTCACAGGTTCTCTGGCAACAGAAAACGTTGTAAAACAGGTAAATCGTCCCTCTATTTTACATATTGCCACTCATGGTTTCTTGGAAACAAATCCTGAAAGTGAAACCGTACAAACTCTCCGAGAAAATTATCCCTTACTGCTATCGGGATTAGTGCTTGCTGGCTTCCGCGTGGGTGGGAGTGGCGACGAAGATGGGATTCTCACCGCCCAGGAAATGTCACTATTAAATTTGATGGGGACAAAACTGGTCGTTTTATCGGCTGTCGATACCGGATTAGGACATATCGAAACCGGAGAAGGAATCTATGGATTTCGGCGGGCGTTAGTTTTAGCAGGTTCAGAAAGTCAAGTCACCAGTTTATGGAAAATATCGGATGCGGCGACCGTCGATTTAATGGTGAAGTATTATCAGAAATTGCAGGACAATCAGGGACGGACTGAGGCGTTGCGTCAGTCACAATTAGAGATGTTAAACTCTGAAGCGTATCAACATCCTTATTATTGGGCGGCGTTTATTTTATCGGGAGATTGGACACCGATGGAGCGGTGATTTTAATAATGTATTTTACCGTAGGGGCGCACCGACGTGCGCCCTTTATTCAATGATGTGCGCCCTTTATGTAAAACCCGCCCTTTATTTAGGGTCTGCTGAATAAGTATTTGAGTAGGAGTTCAGGAGTTCAGGAGTTCAGGAGTTCAGGAGTTCAGGAGGAAAGAACAAAACGGTAGTGCGTTAAGCGAAGCCATGCCGCAGGCTTTGCGTCTCGCTCGCTATGATGCTAGGTTTTTCACAAATCTTATCTTATTTTCTTGCACTCCCTCAGCCGGAAAACTCCTGAGAGTCCTTTATTAAATATAAGGGTTTTCGACTTGTGCAGCAAGCCCTATTTAAACCCCACACCCCCGAATCCGATTCAGATAAAGTTGAGCCACTCTATCCCTAGGACTCAACCGTAAAACCTCTTCAAACCCTTGTGCGGCTTGCTCAAAAACCTGGAGATGATAGAACGATAACGCCTCAGTAAACAGTTGCAATGTTGCCAACTTCCCCGCTTTTATCTCCGGAGAATCCGCATCAAAGACTTCATAAACTGTGACTAATTCCGCTTTTCCCTTAACCTGTACCTGACCAATTAAACGAATCGCATAGTCAGTGGGATGCTGTAATCCTAAGAACGTATGATGGGAAATTAACAACGACACGCCATACTCTTTCGTCAATCCTTCCACACGAGACGCCAAATTCACCGCATCACTGATTACCGTCGTATCCATGCGATTGCATCCGCCAACTGTCCCCAACATCAAGGAACCCGTATTAATCCCTATGCCGATTCTCAGGGGACTATCACCCTGATTTTGGCGTTCTTGATTATACTCTCTCAGTCGATGCAACATGGCAATTCCGGCGTTCACCGCATCATTAACCTCACCGCCAAAGAGTGCCATAATCCCATCGCCAATATACTTATCGATAAACCCTTGATTATCCACAATCGTCGGTTCCATACATTGTAAATAAGAATTAATCAATTTGAAATTATCATCCGGTGTGATTGTTTCCGAGAGTTGGGTAAAATCCCGAATATCAGAAAATAACACTGACATTTCCTTCTGCACCTGATCCCCAACTTGTACCTCCACAATACTGTCCTTATCCAAAAACTGGAGAAATTGACGCGGCACAAACCGGGAAAATGCCAGATTCAGTTGAGAGAGTTTTTGGGTAAATCGTTCGTGTTCAGCCTCAGCTTGGCGACGTTCGGTAATATCTTGAAAGGCGACAATTGCATAGATAACATTCCCCTGTTCATCAAAAATAGGTGTTCCCCACGCTTCGATGGGAACAATTTTATCGCCCTGGTGAATTTCAATATCATCCGCTGTCGTATATTCACCACGCAATGCTCTGACTACAGGCAATTTATGATTAGGATAAGGTTGATCAGTCCCAGCGATATAGCTTTGATACATCTCAGAAATTTCATCGGGGTTGAGATCGGATATAATTCCTTGCCCCAGTAAGTCTTTCGCTCGTTGGTTCAGGTAGTAGGTTTTGCCACTTTGATCGATAACGGCTAACCCCACAGGGATAGCTTCTAAAAATTGAGTTAGTCTACTTTCATTGCTGCGAATTTTGGCGTAGAGTTTAGCATTTTCAATTGATATTGTGGCTTGAGAGGATAAGAGTTTCAGCAGTTCTAGTCGGTCTGAGGTAAAAGCCCCCGTGGTTAAATGATTTTCCAAATAAATCAGTCCCGATAGTTTCCCTTGATTGATCAATGGACTACACAAAATCGACTTAGACTGATTTTGGATCACATAGAGATCCTGGGTAAATTTACCCTGATTCATGGCATCATGTAAGACAACGGTTTCTTGGGTACGCGCTACATAATTAATAATACTTGTTGCCACAGCGGGACTATTTTCTACTGGAATAGACTGTAACACCTTAACCGTCTCCTGATTCACCGCCGCCTCCGCTTCAATCAGTAGTTGTCCCTGAGTAGACAGAATCAAATAGCCTTGAGTTGCACCTGCATTTTCAATCAGAATTTGCATGAACTTTGCCAGCAATTGATCCAAAAGGATTTCTCCTGATAACGCTTGGGAGGCTTTCAGAACACTGGTCAAATCTAAGCGAGACGAATCACTCCCATTAGAGGTTTGAATAAAGGGATTGACGCCGGAGGTGTCCCTGTCGGCTGAACGGAAATTTGACCGCCGTTCAATTAACTGAGAATGGCGTTCTTCTAAGTCCCTAACTTTAGCGTTTGCGCCCCAGCGACTATAGCAATAATGCGCTTTAGTCATATACGTTTGAGCAATTTCTACTCGATTGAGACTGAGATAAAATTCGGCGGCGCGTTCATAAGCTAAGGCTTCTTCTTGGATATACCCATGTTCTCTTGCGCCCTGAATCGCGTGATCATAATCGTCCATTGCCTTGAGGAAGTCTCCTAAAATTCGCGCTTTCTCTGCTGCCACTAAATCATACTTATGCTGATAGTTCATCGGGGCATAATTCGCCCAATGTTGCATCTTTTCTTGATTGGCAATGACTTGATTTAAATACTGTTCTTGTTCAGAGGGTTCTACCGTTGGATACTGTGCCAAAAGGATGAGTGAATTGTAGAACAGATGAATCGCATAAACGATTAATCCCTGGGCTGATCCGGCAAATGCCTCAGTCTGATGGGTTGCGGAAATCGCTAAATTCACCTCTTTAAATAAATAACTGAGGATTTCTTTGGCTAAATAGGCAAAAAAGAGTAAGGTATGATTATTAGTTTGGTGTAAGTAGGGCAGAGTTTCCTGTTCATCAAAGCTATCCCCCTGCAATTGCACCACTGACTCGACTTCTCCAATTAAGTTCAAGCAGAGTTGTCGCCAGAGTTGGGTTAAATAAAGGGAAAATGTATGGTTTATTTGAGAGAGTGATTTAATATAGTGTTTATGTTTTTTTTCGACAACATCCAGGGGAGTACCAATAAAAAACGAATAGGTACAATCATTGGTCATGCAATACCCCGCATATTCTAAATCCCCGGTTTCCAATCCAGATTGAATTGCCGATCGCAAGGGAATTAAGGTATCCTTAGCATGGGCTTTCCAGTGGTGGATATAGACGTTAAACAGGTGCAGCACTTTACACTTAAGTGCCTTTGCCTCTAATTGATCTAAAAGTCTCAGCGCCAACTCCCCGGCGTAATAGCCTTCCTCTATTTTCCCCAACATTCCACACAGAAGTAATCCATACACTGAATAGGCGTAAGTAGACTCTGGTAAAAGTCCATAGGTTTGACAAAGATTGACCATGGTTAAGATTACCTGAAACAAGAGTTCTGGCTTGGCTAAATAGGTCGCTGATGCCACGGTAACCAGTATTCTCATTGCCGCTTTTTTCTGCGGATCAGTCATTTTGGGAAAGTCGTCCAAGTCGGTGAGCGAGGGTAACTCAACTTGTCTGTTTTCCGCGTTAGACTCGACTAAAAAAACATCCAGCATTTCCAGAGTTTCTAAGCCAATATCAATCGCCTGAAGTAGCTGATTTTCGGCGATACTAATCTGCATCATCAGCTCATAGACTTTGACGCGATCGCTCAATGTATTAGCTTGGTCTAAAATAACCGTTCCTAACTGTTTTGCCTCGGCAAACTCTCCTCGTAAATAAGCAGTTTCTGCGGCTTTATAATAGAGTTTTACTGTTAAATCATGCTGAAGCTGCCAGCTATCGGTGGCTAACAAATTCAATCCTGTATTTAAATAATTAGCCGCCGATTCATAAGCAGTGGCGGCTTTGGCTTTTTGTCCAGCTAAGAGATTCAATTGAGCCAGTTCATCTCGCTCAGACTGATGCGTAATTAATGGGATACCCACATTTAACTGATTAACAATATCAAAGAGTTTCTCGTCCTGCTTTTCTGGGGGAGTTGTTTTCAGCATAAACTGACCAATTTGCAGGTGAATAGCAGGTTGATCAGGTTCAGAAATTAACGAATAGGCAGCTTGTTGAATTCGGTCATGAATAAATCGGTATGAAGGATTAATCGTGACACTGATTGGTGACGTTAAAGAAGAGGAATTGTCATTCGGATCATTGTCAGTGAAATAACTAGACGTAGTAAATACAGCGGCTTGAATAAATTTGTAATCTTCACCCAGAGGAATAATCAGTCCTGCTTGAACCGCCTCCCATAAGTCAATGGCAGTTTCTAATCGTGATTTATCATAAATAGCGGCTAACATGGTTAAATCAAAGACATTACCAATCCCAGCCGCAAGCTGTAAACTTGTTTGGGTATTTTCCGATAACCTTTGCAGTTTTTGGGCGATAAATTCAACAACGTTATCAGATACCGTTTGCGCTGCAATATCTTGAATATCCCACTGCCACGAACCCGAATCAAAATCAAACTTAAGTAACCCTTGGTTATAAATAGAGGTTAAGAACTGGCTAGCAAAAAAAGGATTGCCTTGAGTTTTGTTCCAAACCAATTCTGCCAGGGATTTTACCGCCTCTAAAGAACAATCCAGCGCATCGGCAATTAGCTGATTGAGGTGGATTAACGCTAAAGGGCTGAGATTAATTTGATTAACTGCCACACCCAGATTAGGACTCTTATCCAGCAACCTATTTAACGGATGAAGCGGGTTAATTTCGTTATCCCGATAGGCAGCAATAATTAAAAGATAACGACTATCTATATCAGTCAGTAACCGTTCCAATAAATCTACAGACGCAGAATCTGCCCATTGCAAATCATCCAAGAAAATAACTAGAGGATGTTCTGCTTGAGCAAACACCTGGATAAACTGAGCAAACAATCGATTAAAGCGATTTTGTGCTTCTGTCGCCGGAAGTTCCGCTACAGGAGGCTGTTGACCGATAATCAGCTCAAGTTTAGGAATAACGTCAATAATAACTTGACCATTAATACCAAATGCCTCTAAAATTTGAGAACGCCAATCAGCAATTTTGGCTTCACTTTCGGTTAAAAATTGTCCGATTAAGTCAGAGAAGGCTTGCACCAAAGACGCGAAGGGGCGATTCTGTTTAAATTGGTCAAATTTACCAACGATAAAATAGCCCCGTTCTTGGACAATGGGTTGATGAAGTTCCTGAACTAATACCGATTTGCCAATCCCGGCGAAACCAGATACGAGCATTAATTCTTTGCCCCCCTTAGCCACACGGTTAAAGGCAGCGAATAAGATGGCTAATTCAGCATCTCTACCATAGATTTTTTGAGGAACTTGGAATTTTTCACTGACATCATTTTCGCCAAGGGGAAAGGGTTCGATAAAGCCATTTGCCTCTAATTGCATCAGACAAATCACTAAATCTGCTTGAATTCCCAAGGCACTTTTATAGCGTTCGTCTGCTGTTTTCGCGAGGAGTTTAAGCACAATGTCTGAAACCGCCTGGGGTATCTCCCCCACTCCCTTACCTTCCTGCATCTGTTTACTCCCGCCTAAAAGATGGGGAGGTGTGGGATATTTTGCCAGATGGCAATGCACTAACTCCATCGCATCTTGAGCCTCAAAGGGGAGGTTTCCGGTCAACAATTCATAAAAGGTGACACCCAGCGAGTAAAAATCTGTGCGATAATCCACATATCGGTTCATTCTGCCCGTTTGTTCCGGGGAGATATAGGCTAAAGTCCCTTCGATAACATTGGGGTTTTTCAGAGTCGGATTTTCCCGACTCAAAACACTGGCAATGCCAAAATCAATGAGTTTAATTTTTCCGGTTTGGGGATGGTAAACAATATTGCTAGGGTTAATATCTTTATGGATAATATTAGCGGCGTGGATTTGATTTAAACTCTCAGTTATTTTAATCGCGATATCTAGAAACTCAGCCAAAGTCAGTGGATGGTGATTAAGCAATAGCTGTAAAGAATCGCCACCAAAATCCTCGAATATAATAACTACGTTGTTTTGATACTGTTCTAAGCGATAGGCTTTGACGACGCCTGCCAAATTGAGACGGCGGGTAATCTGATATTCCTGCTTATATTGGCGAATCTCTTCCGGTGTAGGATAATGAGTATTCAGGCGTTTGAGGATAACCGCTTGCTGATCCGCTTGGCGAATTCCTCGATAGACAATCGATTGAGTGCTTTCATAAATTTGGCATAAAATCTGATAACCGCGAATATTAAACATAGATGTGATTTAAGGGAACAGGGAATAGGGAAGCACAATCAGGCATATAAACTGTTAAAATCAATCATTTTATAGGAATTAAAAATCCTCGATACTTATTTTTCATCCATTTGCCTTGCTTTCTACCTGCTTAAACAGCGTAACTGATAAATTCGAGCCACGCTATCCCTGGGGTTTTGCTGCAAGCACTGTTCAAACAGACTGGCGGCTACGTCAAGCTTACCCAGATTGTAAAATAACAGGGCTTGTTCAAAAGTAGTTTTAGTGACTAACTTAGCCTGTCGCATTTCCGGTTCATCGGCATCAAAGACTTCATAAACACTCACCGCCTCAGATTTCCCCTTAACCTTAACTCTATCAATCACGCGAAAATTATAATCATTGGCATTATTGAGCTGGCAAAAGGTGTGGTGAGAAATCAACAACGGTACACCATAAGCTTTAGTTAATCCTTCCATCCGAGACGCTAAATTCACGGTATCACTAATCACTGTACTATCCATGCGCGATGCACCACCGACTGTCCCCAACATCAACAAGCCAGTGTTAATCCCAATCCCAATTTTAATCGGCGTATAGCCAAAATTGGCACGATGACTATTATAATCAGCCAGCCGATGCAACATGGTAATTCCTGCCTTGAGAGCATCATCGGCACTACCGCTAAAGAGTGCCATCATGGCATCACCAATGTATTTATCAATAAACCCCTGGTTATCAATAATTGCCGATTCCATACGACTAAAATAGGAATTAATAAATTTAAAATTATCGTCCGGGTTCATTTGTTCCGAAAGGGTGGTAAAATTGCGAATGTCCGAAAATAACACCGACATTTCTTTCTGAACCTGATCGCCCAATTGCACATCAACAATACTGTCTTTCTCCAACAACTGGAGAAATTGGCGGGGGACAAAGCGGGATAGGGCTTGATTGAGGGCAAACAGATCCGTGGTAAACTGAAGGCGTTCTGCTTCAGCTTTTTTACGTTCGGTGATGTCTTGAAACGCCGCGATCGCAAAAATAATAGTCCCGTCTTGATCAAATATCGGTGTTCCCCAAACTTCTAAGGGAATCACCTGATCTCCGTGGCGGATTTCTAAGTCATCAGCCGTGGCAGTTTCACCCTGAAGCGCTCGCACAATCGGCAACTGATTAAAGGGATAAAGTTGGTTGGTTCCGGCGCGATAAATGTGATAAACGTTAGCTAATTTTTCCGCCTTGACTCCCAGAGGGATGCTATGTCGGGTTAACTGTTTTCCCTTGCGATTAATATAGTACAGACAGCCTTGATAATCCAGTACCGCCACACCCACGGGCATGGCTTCCAGAAATTGTAAGAGTCGTTTTTCACTATCGCGTACTGCTTGAATTGCCTGATTATGCAACTGGGCGGTAACGGTATCCGAATGTTCCGTTGTCATCTCCAGCAGAATTTGCAAATCCGCATTTTCCTGCTTCAGGGCGGCGATTTCCTGACGCAGACTAGCATTCTCCAAAATGAGCTGCTCTAGGGAGGGGTGTTCAGGTTGCATAGGTGCGATCGGTTGTTTAAGGGCAAGCTATAGTTTTCATATCAATGCCTTTAGCCTTATTTCGGAAAAAATGTCATTTGTCATTTGTCATTCGTCCTTTGTCATTGGTAAAGGGCGGGTTTAGTTACATCTGGGTATAACCGAAAAGATAGTAGTGAAACCCGCCCCTACATAATTTTCTCCATCTCCCTCATCTCCCTCATCTTCCCCATCTCCCCCATCTTCCCCATCTCCCCCATCTCCCCTCCACACCTCCGCCCTAACATCTTTCCGATGAGGGAAGTCAAAATGTATTGGGCGTATCACGCTTAAATGGAATGGCACTGACTTAAAATTCAGCCCTGAACTAAAGTTCGGGCTAAAAGCTCAAACCCGTTAAAACGGGTTAAATACTTACCTAGTAGGCTTTAGCTCACTTGAGCTTTGACAAGGAAATTCATGTCTTGGCTATACAAGTCAGCAATATTCCTCTTAAGCGTGCCATTCCTCTTAAATGACAGGTAACTATGGGAGGATGAGGTGCGCCAACTGTTAATTCAAGTGCCACGAGGACAAGGGGATAAGGTTCTCGATATGGCTAAAGCTCATCAGGGGACGAATCTGGCGCGGTTTGAGGCGTCTGATACTGAGGAACCAATAGATTTTGTAATTACTTATGTTCCCAATCGTCAGGTTGAGCAGTTGCTAGAAGCCTTAGATACTCTGCCTGACTTGCATGTGACAATAGTGCCTCGAGGGATGATGCCCCTCAAACCGCCCCCGTCAGAAGCCCCGCAACAAGTGAAAGAGGTGGAGTTACGCAGCCCCCTAGAGATATTTTTAGCTGGGTTGCAGAGTGTTGGGTCTTGGACAGGATTTCTGGGGTATGCGGCTTGTGCAGGTGTGGTGGTTTGGATTGGGTTGTTTACCAATACCATTTATCTACTCACCGCCGCGATGCTGATTGCACCCTTTGCAGGACCAGCGATGAATACCGCGATCGCAACGGCACGAGGCGATTTATACTTACTTAAGCGTAGTGTCATCCGCTATGGTGCAGGGATTGCCGTGACTGTGCTGGTGGCAGGGATTTTGAGTGTGATTATGCAACAACAAGCCCCAACCAGTCTGATGATGGCGAGTTTTAAGGTATCATCAGTTACGATTCTCCTCCCCCTCATTGCCGGAACAGCAGGCGCGTTGAATCTCATCCAATCGGAACGCAGTAGTCTGGTGTCCGGAGCCGCCGTTGGTGTGTTAGTCGCCGCATCCTTAGCCCCAGCCGCCGGATTAGTGGGAATGGCAGCCGCGATCGCACGCTGGGATATGGTGGTGAATAGTCTGTTTCTCCTCGTGCTTCAGTTAGCCGGGATTAATTTTTCTGGCGCGATTGTCTTCCGTCTGGTGGGGCTTTCCGCCACGGGCGCTCGCTATAACCGGGGCAAGCGGTGGTTGTTTCCTGTGGGGTTGGGGATTGGGGCGGTGATCATGGCAGGGTTGTTAACCGCCCAACTTTGGCAGGAACCCACTTTACAGCGAACCTCACTTGAACAGCGTACCTCAACGGAGATTCAGCAGGTGGTGCAGGAGAGTGATTTGGCAAAACTGGTGCAGTCGAATGTGCAGTTTACGCGGACGAAAATTGAGGGGCAAAATACACTACTGACGATAGTTTATGTGCAGCGTAATCCGGAGGTAACGGCTTCTACGGAAACGATTCAGACACAGTTAACTGAAGCGATTCAAACTCATTTATTAGAACAGGATTTTAATGTTACCCCCTTAGTCCAGGTGACTGTGTTGGAATTGCCAGATGTTTCAAGAAAATAGGAGAATGGGTGTACAACGATTATTCGCGATCGCAGACGCTTCAGTATTGAACGAATCATCAACCACACTGCTAGCATTAATCTTCGCCATACTCCTGGCGATTGTCCATCTATTCGGGGGAAAAATGCGCTTTCTCGATGTGATTCCTCGCAGTCAGTGGTTATCATTCGCTGGGGGAGCATCGGTGGCGTATGTTTTTGTGCATTTATTGCCAGAACTCAATCAGGGACAGCGAACTATTGAACAGACAGAAGGATTGGCGATCGCGTTTTTGGAAAGCCACGTTTATTTAGTCGCACTTCTGGGATTAACGGTATTCTATGGCTTAGAACATCTGGTTACAGTATACCGACAAAATCAGCACAAACTTAGCGGTATCCTCTCTCAAGGAATCTTTTGGTTACATATTGGCTCATTTTCCCTTTATAACCTGTTAATTGGTTATCTACTGATTCATCGGGAGGAACCGGGATTAGAGGGTCTCTTATTCTTTTTTATCGCCATGGCGTTGCACTTTTTTGTCAATGACTATGGATTGCGGGATCATCACAAAGACGCCTATCATCGGGTAGGGCGCTGGGTTTTAGCGGGTGCGATTTTATGTGGTTGGGCGATTGGACAAGCTACGGAAATCTCTCCAGCCGCTTTAGCGGTGCTGTTTGCGTTTCTGGGTGGGGGAATTATCCTGAATGTGATTAAAGAAGAATTACCCGAAGAACGGCAAAGTCGCTTTTGGGCATTTGCTTTGGGTGCAACTGTCTACGCTGGATTGCTTATTTTGGGTTAGATCTTTTAGCCAGAACTTTAGTTCTTGGCTTTTAAAAATTGGGAGCATCCCATTTTGGCACGTTGACTCTTGTAAGGAGGCTGAACCCCTGGTAAATTCGTTACTTTGGGTAATGCTTTATCCCCAACTGAATGCTCCCTAAAAATTAAGATAAAATCCCCAAAAACTCAGTTATTTCTCTCACCAGCCACTTTTGCTCTGAGCGACTGAGTGCTATACCTAGCCAATGCTTGCGTCGATGCGACTGTAGCGAACACACGGTTATCGTTTTTCTGAGTAACGGTAACTTTATTTTGTCTAAGTTTATGGGATTGATATCACTGATACTTCCCCGAAAATTTCAGTAGCATAAACCTAGCATCCATCGTTTTATTTGAAAGCGGTTTGGCGTTAGTTCAATCCAAGTGCGAGATGTCGCTTTAATTAAAAAGCTGGCTATACTAAATAGCCCGATTAAACCATAGATAATTAAAAATAAAATCCCCAAAATCAGAAACACAACACATCCTGTTAACACCCAGTTGTAAAGAGTTGTTAGAAATATCACATCCGGATGATTGTTGAGTCGAATCGTTTTATAAAGCTCACCATAAAAAGATGGCACAGCGATAGAGTTAACCAGAAGCAAACCAATCATATCCCATAGAAGCAACGGTAAAATGGGTTTAATTATCCGAGTCAATCGCCTGAGTAAACGAAAGCGATCGCGCTGTCGCCCTATGGGTTTAATTTCTAGAATTAATCTGTGCGGCGTCTTGAGTAATGCTATCCGCTGTTGCGGCGATTGGTAAAAAAGTTGTCCTATATTTTGCCTTAGTTTCTGTTTCCCTTGCAAGACAGATAAGGCATCTTTCGCATTAGCAAAACGATAGGCGATCGCCGGATCGAGGATTCGCTCTAACCAATCAGCAAAATCGGGTGAAATTTGCACATTAGAACGGAACTTAATCTTTAGCTGATGCTGAGGAAAATCGGCGGGAGATTGTCCGGTTAATAAAAATAGTAATGTTGCCCCTAATCCATACAAATCCGTGGATAATACAGCTTGACCTCGATATTGTTCGGGAGCCATATAGCCGAATGTTCCCACTATCGTACTACCTCCGGTTACGGTGTGACGATAGGTATCGGAAACAGTCCCAAAATCTACGAGAAAGACTTCTCCGTTTTTACTCAGAATGATATTTTGTGGCTTAATATCACGATGAATAATCGCTGGGGTAAATTGTTGTAAGTAAACCAGTATCTTTAAGACTTCGATGGCTAAACGTTTAACAGTAGCCTCCTTCGGTTTCCAGCCCATTTCCACTAATTCAGCTAACGACTTTCCTGGAGCGAGTTGCTGAACTAAATAGAAATCACGAGTTTCAACTGTATCCACCTGAAAATAGGCTAAATACTTGGGAATTGCGGGATGATTGAGTTGCGCGATAGTTTGGGCTTCTCGCTTAAACAAGTCTAAGGTTTTCCAGTCGCTTATTTGATACAGAGATAGGGATTTTATTGCAACGATTTGACCCGTTTTTAAGTCTTCAGCTTTATAGGTTCTTCCCATACCGCCTTGTCCTAAAACATTGAGGATGCGATATCGTTGAGCTATGATGTTTTGACGAGAATAGAGTTGTTGCATTTTCATTAACGGTATCTATAAAACCTCTCTCCAAACCTCTCTCCTGCAAGGAGAGAGGCTTTGAATTCTCTCCCATGGAACCAAAAGCGAAGCATCCTTTAAGTCTAGGGAATCGCACCATAATCTTCGAGTAATTGTTTGATATACTTTTCTTTAGCCAGTTGTAGAGGAGTTTCACCGTAAAAATTCATCACATTAACCTCTGCGCCTCTAGCAAGTAACTGCACGACTAATTTCGACCAGTTATTTCTGACGGCTTTATGCAGCGGAGTGTCACCATTAATATCTGTCGCATTAATATCAGCACCTGAATTAACTAAAAATAAGGCAATATCCTGTAATCCTGTACGATGCAGGGGTGTTTTGCCCTCTCCATCAGGAACATTGATTTCTGCTCCTTTTTGAATCAGAAGTTTAACAGCGTCTAAGTTATTCCAAGCGGCGACATGAAGGGGACTAGAGAATTGATTATTTGGCATATTCACGTATGCACCGTTAGCAATCAATAGTTTGATTACATCCAGATCATTATTTCCTTTAAAATCGTCATGAGTTTGATTTGCGATCGCGACATGTAGCGGGGTGTTTCCTTGATTATTCCTGATGTTAACATTTGCTCCCTTAGAAATCAGTAACGCCACCCAATCTGGCTTAAGCAAAGAAGCCGCGTTATGAAGCGGTGTATTCCCCCAATTATCTTGGGCATTACTATCAGCATTATTATTGAGTAATAACTCGATAATCGTAGTATTGTCTGCTTGATGTAATGGCGTTTCTCCTTGGTTATCCTGGGCATTACTATTTGCACCTTTAGCCAGCAAAAACTCAACTAGCTCGGTTTTGTCATTCTGTACTGCTTGATGAAGTGGTGTTTCCCCATCACGATTTCTGGCATTAATATCAGCAATTAGAAGTGCTGCAATTTCAGGAGAAGGGGCAAAATGCAACGGCGTATTATCCTGAGAATCTTTAGCGACAATATTGGCTCCCCTTTGCAGCAAAAACTCGATCATCTGCTGAGAACCGATTTTACTTGCCTGATGCAGAAGAGTCCCAGTGGAATGATAGTCTGTATTAATCTCATCTGCCTCAATTTTTGCACCATTTTCAATTAAAACAGCGGCAATTTCAGGAGAATGTGCTAGATGCAATGGCGTGCGATTCGTTCGGTCATCTTTGGCATTCACATCAGCGCCGTTATCAATTAATAATTGGGCAATTTCAGCAGAACGGGCAACGTGTAAAGGAGTCAGTTCAGTAAGCCAAATTTTCATTAAGCTGTTCCAGGAATTAATTGAAAACGATTGTGTAGGAGGATTCAGTAATCGATCTCGGTACAATTGACTTTTGGCATGAATATCAGCACCGTTAGCAATAAGTAACGCCGCAATGTCACGCGATCGCGCATAATGGAGAGGAGTCCAACCATACTGATCTGTGGCATTCACATCCGCACCAGCATTAATCAATATCTGTGCCACTTCTGGTGAACCTACCCAGTGTAAGGGGGTTGTATAGTCTCCATTTCTGGCATTTACCTCTAACCCGTTTTTGAGATACTGCTGAATCGTGGTACTATCTCCCTGTTCGGCGGCTTTATAAACCTGGGGCGGTGTTAGTCTAAGCGTGCTAAGGATTGGATATTTAAACGTATTAATTCCTAAAATAATACTAGCTAAAAGTCCCACCGATACCAGAGGTTTCCAGAATACTGGCTTCGGCTTAACGGGTTTAAGTTTAACAACAACTCGCTGATTTTGTAACTCAGCCAGGGCGGTTTCAGCACAAGCGAAGCGGTAATTTAAATCCGGTTCCAGCATTGTCTCCAACCAATCAGCAAAGGCTTCCGATAGTTGCATCCGAAAACACCGGGAATCTGTCGTCAGATGATTGACAGGTAAATCAGCGGGAGAACAATGAGTGAGTAAAAATAACAACGTTGCGCCTAACCCATACAAATCGGTAGCTGGAACCGCTTGTCCCAGGAATTGTTCGGGTGCCATATAGCCAAAGGTTCCTACCACAGTATGACTTCTAGCTAAGGTACTGTAATAGGTAGTTTGCACCGCACCAAAATCCACAAGCATTATCCGCCCATCATCGCCTCGGATGATATTATCGGGTTTAATATCTCGGTGAATTACAGGGGGTGTTTGCTGATGTAAATAAACCAGAATGTTTAAGACTTGAATAGCAATTTGGCGAATTTCTGTTTCCTTCCCCCGCCACCCGTTTTGTACCGATTCGGCTAGTGAGCGTCCGGGGGCAAATTGTTGGATAATATAGAACGTGCGATCGCTTGATGTATCTTGATAGAAATAATCCAGATATCGAGGAATCCCCGGATGATTCAGTTGAGCCAACACCTGCGCTTCTCGTTCAAACTGTTCAATGGCTTTCCAATCAGTAATCTGGCGCAGTGACAAGGCTTTCAGGACAACTCGTTTTCCAGTTTCCCCATCTTCGCCCAGATAGGTGATACCGCTTCCACTCTCTGCCAAGGGTGCTAAAATACGATAACGTTGAGCGATCGTCTCCTCTGGCGCTTGTAGTTGTTCCATAGCCGTGTAATCTGTAACCGGATTGCTGGTGTCGTTGCCTTTGTTGCTATATGACTCACTCTATTCAGAGTATGCCCAAATTTGTTGCCAATTCTGTCACCCTCAGCAAATTTTATAGCCGTAGACACATCGATTAGGACTTTCCGAACTGTTGTAGAGACGTTCCGCCGGAACGTCTCTACTAAATGATGTTTCCAACCGCTATGGCGATTGCTATCAGTGAAGTGGATTACTATTTTTATCGTTAAACCGAACTTTATTAGCCATGTCGTACAGCGACTTTACCCTCTTGCGATAACACCAAACTTTACTGTATTTTTAATGACAGTAGGGAGTGCGATCGCACTTTTCCATTCATCCGCCAGAATGCTTTCTACTGTGGGTGTGTAGCGTTTCGGAGTATGTGTTTAACGAGAGCGATCGCATTCCATCTGGGCAAAGTGTTCCATTAACATCCGGTGGATGAAGATGTAACCACCGCCAACTTTTTGGAGGAAGATGCGATCGGTGGCGTAGTCGAGAAAACGGGCATAATTCCAGGGGATGTAACCATCACGATAAAGGATGAGGCGTAAAGTGAAGTGTTGGATGCAAGCTTTACCACCTCCAGCAATCAGCGCAATCAGCCCAACAATCAGCCCAACAATCAGCTCAGAAATCCGCCCAACAATCAGCGCAATTAGCCCAACAATCAGCCCAACAATCAGCCAACTGATTAATCCAATAATCCCAGCATTCTTGGCTGTTTCATAAATACCTTGGTTGGGAATTGTTTTTGTCGCTATTGCCGAACCTTTTATTCCACTAATCAGCCCATAAATTACTCCCAAAATCAGCCCACAAATTACTCCCAAAATCAGCCCATAAATTACTCCCAAAATCAGCCCATAAATCAGCACATAAATCAGCATTACAATTACCTCAAAAATGCCCCCAAAAATTAAACTTTCAGTCAGACAATAAATCAGCGTTACAATCATCCCCAAAAGCCCCCCCACACTTAACCCATTTTTCAGTCCATTTTTCAGTCCATTTTTCAGCGATTTTTTTACGCCTTTTGTATAAAAAATTAATGTTTCTACTGTTTGTATTTTTGTTTTATTCCACATAGATATAAGTCCATTAATTGAACTGAATAATAGCTCATAAATTAGCCCTACGAACAGCCCGTAACTTAGTCCATCAAACAGAAAAAACAGTCCAAAAAATAGCCGAAAAATCAGGAAGCTAATCAGCCAAGCAATTAAGAAGATTCCAATCTCATAAAGTATTTTATTGCCTTTAGTTGTTAACCCTATTGGTTGTATTTTTTCAATTAAAAATACGGTCTGTGACTCCTGAACTAATATTTGGGCTAGCCAAGTAAGCCAACGTATGGATTGATCTGGCGAGTATCGTTGCTCAACCTTAACGCGAGTAGGACGATGAAACATTTGCTCAATGTAGGCATCAAATAGCTGATTACGCCGTTCTTCCACAACTTCAGTTTTCGGCAAATCTTCAACAGCTACTCCCTTGTAAGCTAGAACCATAATATTGAGCATTAATGGTGACTTCGCCAGCTCCTGCAACGCCCTATCCTCTTCAATTAATGCTCTTAACCCAGTCAAATCAACCTTTATACTGTCTAAGTAGTGAACCGCTTGTTCTTTCTTGAGTGACTTTAAATAAATTGCACTTTGAAAGTTGAGACGGTTAGAGAGGGCTGAGTAGTCTTTAATCCGACTACAAACGACCATCTCTGGAGCATAATCTTGATGAAAATCATTCAAAGCCGCAACACAACTATCCCGCTGTTCTGCGTCCACTTCATCCAAACCATCCAGCAGCAGCAGAAGTTCCTGTTTTTTTACCCAGTCCTGCCCAATTGACTTAGGTATTTGATACTTGCTGTTGAGTTCCCCCACGAGCCAATCCGCAATCGTCTGCTTTTTACCCGCCCAAGAGGATAAGTTAAATACGACAGGAATGCGGTAATCTAGACCCTGTTCGGAGCGGTTAACTAAATCACGGGTTAGTTCCAGTAAGCTGGTAGTTTTCCCCGCTCCAGGTTCTCCTAGAATCAACAGTGTTCGTCCCTCACCCAACTGGTCAAAGATAGAAATAACTTTAGTTCCTTTGGGTAAAGGTTTTTGTGTCGCCTCAGTTGTTTCTAATTCCATGTTCCAGGAAGAAACGACAGCATTAGCGTGTTCCTCCAACCCCAACTCAATTATCACCTGATTATAGAGAGATTTTTCCAGAACACCTTTGACCCAAAAGTTGTTTACTTTTGTCAGTAATGCCTGACGATTGCGGTATTCTTGGCGAGTTAGGGGCGGTTTTTGTTCTGGATTTATCGGGCGGCGATCGCGTTCTAAATCCCGCCAGCGGCGATCGCGTTGATGAAACTGCTCCTGAAACTCTCGCAATTGGGGAAACTTTTCCAGAATCGTGGCAGTTGGCACGGCTCCACCCCCCAAATCGAAAGAGCGATCGCGGGTAAACTTAACCATCCCACAAACCTTACCCGTTCGCTGATTCAGCAACGGTGCGCCACTCATCCCTGGTCGCACCTGTCCCAAAGCCAACTTAATTAACTCTGGTTCATCCCCGGTTAACCCTTCACAGTTCAATGTCACCGGACAGCCATTGTCAAAATCTTGATCAGGATAGCCAAATAGATAGAGCGGATCGCGGGATTGAATCGCCTCATCCAAATACACACAAGGCGGATTGGCATCAGTAGGAAGCGTCACCCGCAACAGCGCTAAATCATAAGGGTTAGGGAACAAGTCCTCTACCACCGCCTCTGACCAATTCTCCTGCTTTTGCCACCAGACTTGAACAGGTTCACCCTTCGCTCTTACCACATGAGCGCAAGTGAGAATCCATTCTGGAGCCACAAAAAAGCCTGTACCCCAACCCATTTGACCAGGAAGGGAAAGCTTCACCGTACATTGTTCCAGCAGATCCTCGACGCGACTCATTATTTAAGCTTTAGATTGAGCTTCCCATTCCAACGTAATTTCCAGATTCGCTTTACCCGATCCTTTGACAATTACCGCTGTCAATTGTCCAGACTCGATTGCCATTTCCATGCCAAATTTTACCGTCGCCTTCTTGGGTTTGACTTTTTTCAGGGGTGTAGCTATCATCTGAACCACACCTTCAATTGCATCAGCGACAGGCTGAAACTGCTTTGAGTCAAAGCTGACATCCTCTCGCCCCGTGGTTGTCACCTCAAAGAAAGCGATCGCCCCATTGGGAAGCTCAACTGGAACCGTGTCACTGCGGGATTCGGCAAAGGTCATTTCATCTGTCTCCTCGGAATTACTAGACTGTTACTGACTAAAGCCTGTAGACTAACGCTCTTATTCAGAACTTACGCAGCTACGCCAACTATAATGGCAATGGTGCGTTACGCTACGCTAACACACCCTACATATAGAGCCTTTGCGTAAGTCCTATTATTGTCACTTTCGGAAGAGCCAAGCATAATACCCTTACTATGATAGAGTTTGGCAATTCTCCCCTAAAACATGAATTTCTATCAGTTTCTCAACGTCCCAATGCCTAGTAATCATGGCTTTCAGCAATCAGCTTTGACGGTTCTTTTCCCAGAGTGACAAGAAAGCGATAAAAATATTCAATCCTGATCACGTTTCCCCGAAACAATGCCAGATCATTCCAACACCAGTCAAAATACTGTACAACTGTCCCTCACTGCTTTCAGGGAACAGGAATTGCAACGCCTGCGGAATAGCTTACGTCAGGGACAACAACCGATGGCAGATTGGCAGGGGGGTTCTCTGGCGGTGTCAGCGGTACCGGGTGCGGGGAAGTCTACGGGAATGGCTGTTGCGGCGGCTATTGCGATCGCACGATATCAACTTCATGGTAAACGACAATTAGTCGTGGTTACGTTTACGCGATCGGCGGCGGCTTCAATTAAGGGCAAAATTCGCGAGTACCTCAAACCGCTACGCTTACCCCAAAATAGTTTTGTCGTCTATACGCTGCATGGATTAGCCCTCAATATTGCCAACCGCCATCCGGATTTATCGGGGATTAATTTAGATACACTAACCGTTGTCACCCCGAATCAAAGCCACCGCCTAATTCGCGCTTGTGTAGAACAGTGGATTGCCTCGAATCCGCGCCGCTATTCTACTTTATTGGAAGGAGTTAGTTTTGATGGGGAAGAAACGGAACGATTGCGGCGACAATCGGTATTGCGAACCGAAGTGTTACCGTCTTTAGCCTATACCGTGATTCACGAAGCCAAAAGTTCGGGATTATTACCGGAAGACTTATGGGTAATCAGTCAACAAACCAATGACCCTTATGACATATTAGCGATCGCAGCCGGATTATACGAACAGTATCAACGAGTGACGCGATCGCGAGACTTTATTGATTATGATGATATGATTCTGGCAGCGTTGCGAGTGCTAGACGATAACACCGTGCGTCAACTGTGGCAGAGGCAATTCTTTGCCGTCTTTGAAGACGAGGCACAGGATTCGAGTCCCCTCCAATATCGCTTATTACAAACCCTAGCCGCTGATCCCAGTAATCCTTACAGTCCCCTCAATTTAATCCGGGTGGGTGACCCAAATCAAGCGATTAACTCCACCTTTACTCCCGCTGACCCCATTTATTTTAATCGCTTTTGTACCCAATGCCAGGAACAACAGCGCCTAGCTACCATGGATCAAGCGGGTCGTAGTACACCGATTATTATTAATGCGGCTAATTTTATCCTCAATTGGGTGAATCAAACCTATACGCAAAACCAGGATGAATCCACTCGTCCCTTTCGTCCCCAAACCATCCACCCCGTACCCCCCGATGACCCCCAAACTGACGCCAATCCCCAGCCAGAGGGGAGAGGGTTAGAAATCTATCAACCCAGTGATATTTATCAAACGGTAGAATTGTTGGGACAACGAGTAATAGACCTATTTACCCGCAACCCAGACCATAACGCCGCCGTCTTAGTCCGGGAAAATCGCCAAGGTAATTTTATCGCCCAGAAACTCGACTATCTCAAACGCCAGCATGGGATTGACGTGTATGATGTGCAAGGGAGCGATCGCCATTCCCACATTCCCATTGAAATACTGGCATTATTGCAATTTATCGACCGTCCCCATTCTCCCGACTACCTAAAAGCCGCATTAGACGTTCTGGTTAAACGCCAACTGATTCCCACCCAAGACTTAAACGCCCTCGCCACCTATCCCGAACAATTCCTCTATCCTGGACCCCTTGACCCCACTCAATCCCCTGGAGTCAGTCAAGCCGCCAGATATTGTCGTAGTCTCTTACGGGCGCGTCTAGAATTACCCCATTATCAGCTTATTTCCTTCTTAGCCCTCACCTTAAAATACGACCAATCAGAACTCGCCACAGCCGATAAATTAGCGGAACGAGTGGTCAAACAAACCTATAGTAGCAGCGCCATGCCTGCTACCTTAGCCGCCTTAAGTGAAATTGTCTCCTCGGAACGATTTGAACCCGTCGAAACCGACAACGCAGACTCTCGCTATCTACGTCACCGTCAACTCACCATCATCACCATGCACAAAGCCAAAGGCTTAGATTGGGACTACGTATTTCTCCCCTTTCTCCACGAAGACACCATTCCCGGTAATCCTTGGGTACCCACCGCCGCCCAATTCTTAGGCGATTTCACCTTAGCTGAAGTCGCCCGGGCGCAAATTCGCGCCAGTTTGCACGAACACCCCCTACCCACAGCCTTAGAAGCCTGGGAGAAAGCGGGACAACTCAAAACCGCCGAAGAATATCGGTTATTATATGTTGCCATGACCCGCGCTAAACGACTTTTATGGATGTCGGCGGCACAAAAAGGACCCTTTCGCTGGAATACCTTCAGTGGACAAGCTTCAGATAATTTGCAGATAAAAAAGCCTTGTCCTGTGTTACCCGTATTAAGTCGTCGCTTCCCGGATTCAGTGGTTTCCCTAGCGACGTGTCAGCACTAACCGAATTTCCCAACCGAGTCAGCAAAAATTGAACCAGGCGGGTATTTCTTTTGCTGAAGATATACCTCAATCTGTAAACTGTCATGCATTTACAGCAGTTTTCAAGTTAGTAGACTACAGACGATCATTGCGCTGAAAAGCAAGCCGATACAATTTTGTATTCCATACAGCATTTCTCAGTCTAGTGAGGTACAGTAACAAGACGAGGTTAGCCTCTGTGAGTGCAAAAGTCTTATTCTCAATGTACCTCACCAGCATGGAAAACGCTGTAAACGTGAAAAGCGCTGTAAATTGGGAATTAGTAGCGAGCAAGATGCTCGCACTACAAGGATTTTGCCATGCTTGACATTAAGGTTTAAACGCCGAACAGCTTATTTAATCTAGTTAAGTTTATTTCCACCAACCTACTTAGACGAAAAAGCATAAGACATCAACCTTACAGCCTTCTGCCTTCTGCTTTCCTTTTTGCCTTCCTAATGTATCACCGCCATTTGTTTTTCTGGCAGTTGGGTGTGTTCGGCAACAATTTGTCGGAATTGCTCCCCTTCAATGGTTTCCTGTTCCAACAAAATGTCCACTAAGCGATCAATCAACGGTCGATTGTCGCGAATTAGCTGACGCGCTTGTTCATAGCATTGCATCGCGATCGCTTGAACTCGATGATCGATTTTAGCGGCAACTTCTTCGGAATAGTCCGATCGCTGTGTCCAACCACCGCCGAGAAACACTTCGCTATCCGGGCGTTCCAGAGCAACCGGACCTAAATCAGACATTCCGTAGCGAGTCACCATCTCACGCGCCAGTTCTGCCACTTTCTTAATATCACTGGCGGCACCAATAGTCACTTCACTATGACCAAAGACTTCTTCTTCCGACGCCCGCCCCCCTAAAGCGATGGTAATCTGATCAATCAGCCACGTCCGGGGCAAGTACAAATCACCCAGATCCGTAGAGCGACTGATATCCATAAATTCCTCATTGGGTAAGGGTTGGGCAAACCCACCCACACCACCGGAACGGGGCAAAATTGTCACCTTATTTAAGGGATCAGAATTTTTCAGGATGGTCATCAGCAAAGCATGTCCAACCTCATGGTAAGCAATTAATCGCTTCTTCTTACTATCCAGAAGCGGCGTCATTTGCAGACCAATGCTCACCCGATCAATGGCATCATCAATTTCTAGAGGTGTGATTGCCTCTTTACGCCGTCGGGCGGTGAGGATCGCCGCCTCGTTAAGTAGGTTCGCCAAATCCGCGCCCGAAAATCCCGGAGTGCGTCGGGCGATCGCTTCTAAGGATATCTCTGGTGCTAATTTCTTATTCCGACTATGGACATCCAAGATCCCCAGCCGTCCGTTATAGGTGGGTAGATCGACCATAACATGGCGATCAAATCGCCCCGGTCTAAGCAGGGCGGAATCTAAGACATCGGGACGGTTGGTCGCCGCAATAATGATAATCCCCGTATTTCCCTCAAATCCATCCATTTCTGTGAGCAACTGATTGAGGGTTTGCTCTCGCTCATCGTTACCCCCACCGATACCCGCACCCCGTTGTCTGCCCACGGCATCAATTTCGTCGATGAAGATTAAGCAGGGAGCATTTTCTTTGGCTTTTTTGAATAAATCCCGCACTCGCGAGGCACCTACCCCGACGAACATCTCCACAAACTCACTGCCCGAAATGCTAAAGAACGGAACTCCCGCTTCTCCCGCGATCGCTTTTGCCAGCAGCGTTTTCCCTGTACCCGGAGGACCGACTAACAGCACCCCTTTGGGAATACGCGCACCGATGGCGGTAAACCGTTCCGGTTGTTTGAGAAATGTGACAACTTCTTGCAATTCTTCTTTCGCTTCTTCAATCCCCGCCACATCCCCAAACTGTATCCCTGTTTTCGCTTCCATCTGAAAGCGAGCGCGAGATTTGCCAAAGTTTAACGCTTGACCGGAACTACTCGCCGAACGGCGCAGAATCATCATCAGTCCGGCGAGCAAGAGTAAGAGCAAAAATAACTGCATCACCAACCCTACAGCGGCGGAATTATTCGTGGTTGGTGTCACATCCAAGGGAATATTGGTGTTCCGCAATTTGCCAATCAGTTCGCCATTTTGCTCCAGTAGCATGATCTCTTGAGGAGGTTCGGCGTCTTCCTGTCCGACTAAGTAGACTCTGGCAACATCACGGGCGGGGTCTAGTTCAACTTTTTCGATATCACAATCCGTTTTCGATGTCTGACTCGGTGGGTTCTCTTCGTCTGGGGATGAGGGTGGCGGCGTGCAGGCATCAATTTGCCGCAAAAGCTGCCCATAGCTTAACGATGGCTTTTGCTCCGTTTGTTGCGCTTGGGCAGGGACACCCAGCATCACACCTTGAACGATCACTAAACTGGTTACCATACGCCACCAATACCGGAGTTTATTCTGTGGCGGTTTTGGCTTCCTTGTTGAACCTCTACGCGGTTCTTGTCCCATCCATGATCTCATCCAGGAACTGTTGTTCATCCAAAATTTCCCTTGTTGGTCCTGTCTATTAACTCGCAGCATTATGCTGCCAAGGCGTGACGCGGCACGTTCAACTGCTTTACCAACCTCTAGTTTAGCGTTCCTCCAATCTAGCCGTGGCTAGGAGAGGATGCAATCGTGTTTTCGGAAAAGTGAAGGAGTAGGCAGGGTGTGGCGTGTGGGGTGTGGGATGTCAGGAACCAGGGAACTAAGGTATTTTGTATTAGAAAGTATTCATCGGCAAGACATGGTAAAAATTGTTGGCATTAATGGTAGCCTGCGAGCTAAATCCTATAGTTATCAAGCTTTAACCTTAGCCATTCAGCGTGTACAAGCCTTGGGCGCATCCACAGAAATTCTTGACCTGCGACAGATGCAGTTACCCTTTTGTATCGGTAGCGATGACTATCCCGGTTATCCTGATGTGATCCGATTACGGGAAACGGTACAGGACGCTGATGGCTTAATTTTGGTTACACCGGAATATCATGGGGGCGTGAGTGGGGTACTCAAAAATGCCCTAGATTTGATGACATTTGACCATTTATCGGGTAAGGTAACAGGGCTGCTCAGTGTTTTAGGCGGTCAAGCCAATAGTAATGCCCTCAATGAACTCCGGCTGATTATCCGTTGGGTTCATGGTTGGGTGATTCCAGAGCAAATTGCTTTTGGTCGAGCTTGGCAAGCCTTTGGCGAGGATGGCAAGCTTTTAGATGAGAAACTCTCAAAGCGTTTAGATCAGTTTGCGGAGAGTTTAGTGGATCATTCTCGTAAACTGCGGGGCGTATCATAACATTTTTAAGTGATATCAGTCTGAATCGTTCTCATCTCAGAGTCGCCGGAGATAAATCCCCTCTGATTTTGCCGACAAATTGTATAAGTATGTTACTAAAAAATGACTGAACGAAGATTCGTTTAAATTAAATAGCCTGTTGGCTGTTTCCCGTTCTCGCTTTCCGGTTGCCAAAATTCCACTAAGGTGGTTTAATGATAAACCGCTTATCCTTCGTCGCTTCTGAGGGTTTGACAGGTTAAATGTCAATACCCTTTGTATTTAATTTTGTCAACAAATATAAAATTTAGTGTAAATTTAACAATTGTTTTTAGTAAACTTAAACTCTAATTTGTAAAAATTAAAATAGAGGGAGTCAATCACCTTCGCTTTGTTACTCAAGAACACCTAAGACCCATCATGATGATATCAGCCATTCCTTCACAACCGACGAGTGCTTCTGCTCAACGTCTTTGTAGCTATGCCAACACAACTAGCTCACTGCAAGTGATTCGGATTGGTAACCCTAGCGCTTACAGTTTTGAGCGTGTTGTGTTTCCCGGCGATCGCCTGTTGTTTGAAGCGGCATCGGATGCTCAACTCGAAGTTTTATCAACTTATCTGGGTCAAGCGATCAAGATTGAAAAAATCCCCTGTCGCCAGTTACAGGTTGACGTTGATCAGCCTCGGCTATCAGCTTAAGAAAGAAATAGCATAAAGAAGGCACATTGGTATAGGTTCTCAAACAAAACTTAACATTGTTTGAAACTCATGTTGCCACAATAGATAAGGACTGGGGAGGACATCGGTTTCCTCCTCTTTTTTTGCTCGTTTTAGGGCGTGCGATCGCGCAGAAATGCCGTATAATTGACCCGCCCCATAGCATCTGCCAGAGAAACCGCGATGAGTTACCGAATGGATCGCCGCGCTTACGCTGAAACCTATGGTCCGACTGTAGGCGATCGCATCCGTCTTGCTGATACCGAATTGTTCATTGAAGTGGAACGGGATTTCACCACGTATGGGGATGAAGTCAAGTTTGGTGGCGGGAAAGTCATTCGCGATGGGATGGGACAATCTCCTATATCAAATGCAGATGGGGCGGTGGATCTGGTGATTACCAATGCCCTGATTTTGGATTGGTGGGGAATCGTTAAAGCCGATATTGGGATTAAAGAGGGCAAAATTTTCCAGATTGGCAAAGCCGGAAATCCCAATATTCAAGATAACGTCGATATTATTATCGGTCCGGGGACGGAAGCTGTGGCGGGGGAAGGGATGATTCTCACGGCTGGGGGAATTGATTCCCATATTCACTTTATCTGTCCCCAACAAATCGAAGTCGCGATCGCATCCGGGATTACCACGATGTTAGGCGGCGGTACAGGACCGGCGACAGGTACCAACGCCACGACTTGCACACCGGGTCCGTGGAATATGTACCGGATGCTACAAGCCGCCGATGCGTTTCCGGTAAACTTGGGATTTCTAGGCAAAGGCAATAGTAGTCAACCCCAAGGACTTGTAGAACAAGTGTTAGCGGGGGCAATGGGGTTAAAGTTACACGAAGATTGGGGAACCACACCAGCCACAATAGACACCTGTCTCAGCGTCGCCGATGAGTATGATGTGCAAGTCGCCATCCATACCGACACCCTCAACGAAGCCGGATTTGTGGAAAACACGATCGCGGCATTCAAAAACCGCGCCATCCATACCTACCATACCGAAGGCGCAGGTGGGGGTCATGCCCCCGATATTATCAAGGTTTGTGGGCAAGCTAATGTTTTGCCCTCTTCCACGAATCCCACTCGCCCCTACACGATGAATACCTTGGAAGAACATCTGGATATGTTGATGGTATGCCATCACTTAGATCGGGGGATTCCAGAAGATGTCGCCTTTGCCGAGTCCCGGATTCGCCGGGAAACGATCGCGGCTGAGGATATTTTGCATGATTTAGGCGCATTTAGTATGATTGCCTCCGATTCTCAGGCGATGGGGCGAGTCGGGGAAGTGATTATTCGCACCTGGCAAACGGCGCACAAAATGAAAGTGCAACGGGGTGTTTTATCTCCTCCCTCTGGGGAAGCGGTGGAACATGATAACGTTCGGGCAAAGCGGTATGTGGCAAAGTACACAATTAACCCGGCGATTACCCATGGCATTGCTGACTATGTAGGTTCCGTGGAGAAAGGGAAACTGGCTGATTTATGTCTGTGGAAACCCGCCTTTTTTGGCGTCAAACCGGAGATTGTGATCAAAGGCGGTGCGATCGCTTGGTCTCAAATGGGGGATGCCAATGCCAGTATACCCACACCCCAACCGATTCACAGCCGTCCCATGTTTGGCAGTTTTGGTGGTGCGATCGCGGCTACGTCGTTAACCTTTGTCTCTCAGGCGGCATTAGACCGAGATATTGCGACACAATTGAAACTACAAAAACCTACGGTTGCGGTGTCCAATACCCGGCAAGTAAGTAAGCGAGATATGAAATTAAATGAGGCATTACCGGAGATGGAGGTTGACCCAGAAACCTATGAAGTTAGGGCAGATGGAGAATTGTTAATTTGCGAACCAGCTAAGAGTTTACCGATGGCACAGCGTTACTTTTTATTTTAAGAGAACAGTGCGATCATGCTTTCTGCTGTCTTTGTCTGAAAGGCTTGGTTTAGATACTTCCAACGCGGTGATTAAACTAAGCTAGAACTTGGACTGTCATCTATAAAAAAGATTATATAGATTATATAGCAGTAGACACATCGATTAGGACTTTCGGCACCATTGTAGAGACGCGCCATGGCGCGTCTCTACTTTAGCCGGAAATTTATTTCCCGGCTATAGGCTATATGGTGACTCTATTTAGCTAATCGGTGTAATCTTAGATCTATGGTACGCGATCGCACCAGGTTGCCAGTAATCGCTTAGACTCCGGTTTTGCACCACTTTTTAGCCACTCAATCGGTGTCTCTTCTTCTACTTTATCGGGATTTACCCACACAATGTCTTTGAGTGCGTTAATTTCACTAGCCGCCTGACTAAAAAATGTTCTGGCTGTATTATCATCCAACGATATCACAGTTTTATCCGTCGCGATCGCGGCTTCCAGTAATCGTACATCTTTGAACATTTCTGCACGTTGTTTGTCCGTAGCAGCAATCAGATCAATTTTATCCCATAACTCCTTATCGCCTGAAACCTCTTTTAAAAAGACAAACTTTCCTTTAGCCACCATTCGACGACGCCATCTCAGCGCAAATATTGATTGATGCTTATCCCACTCTTCTTTAATATCTGATGTCATTACAATTTTGTGGCAGATATCCAAAACAGCTTGTAAGAAATCCCGACAATGTACTGAAGTTGGATAAGTCGCATCCTCTCCGCCAGATGAACGGGCAACTGACGCATCAATTACCAGTCGCTTGGAAACCCCTTTAGCTACCACTGGAACCTTCCGATAAACGAGATTCAGCCGCATTTAAATAGCGGCTTTCTAGTTTTAGAGATACATCGCTAAAATCTTCAGGAAAATCTCCAAACGCACCCGCTTCATCTAAATCAGCACTACTAACCTTCGTCATCCCATCATCTCCCCGTGTAAACCAGTGCAATTTTACCAAATCTGGCGATAATTGGCGTTCTGCGACTAAAGATTGAACCGCTAAAAGTAGCAATTCACTGTGAGTTTCTATAACAACACGCACACCTCGTTTAGCTGCATCTGCTAGTATATTCGCTAAAGCAGCTTGGGCGCGAGGATGTAAGTGAAGTTCGGGTTGTTCTATGTACACTAACTGTCCTGGTTCTGCTACCAGAAGCGCTACTAAAACTGGTAAAACTTGAGAGACACCGATACCAACATCAGCAATGCTAAAACGACCTATCCGTAATTCAACCTGTACATCATTAACCTGCACAGCTTCAATTTTAGGTAATCCAATTATCTCAAGGGTTTTATTTAAATGCTTAATATGTTTATCATTTGATTCCTGCCATTCATTAATTATACTGGCAACGTAATTCTCAAAAGTACCGGAAAATTCGCTGCCAATAGCTGTGGTAGGATAAGTCCGTTCGGGATTACCTCTTAGCCCTGGCAGATGAATCATTTTGCGAATATTGGTTTTAAATAAATTTGTATGAGAATGGCTATCATATAAATTGGCATCCAGCAATGTACTTTTGTCGGTATTTATACTCACAAAAATTTTAGATTTACAGGTTAAATCAAGGAAACAACGTTCAAGATTAATGCTATATTCTAAGTGGTCAACCATTTCTCCTGTGTTTTGTATAATCCATCCAATAGACTCATTTTTATTTTGATAATACTCTGTCAAAAAATACAATATTTCTTGACGAGCCATTCCTTTCCAAAATCTGTTTTCTTTTTCTCCTTCTTTATGTTTAATTTCAAAATTTGTTAATTTACCCCGATTTGCGGCTTTAAATTTTTGAAGTAAACTTTTTGATTGATCTATTTCTATATTTGTCGAAAATACGCAAATATTTTTCTTTGATTTGAATTGAGAAAATATTTGTTCATTAGCAGTAAATCGCACATTCGGACCATTCAGTAACAATGCACCAGGGTCATAGGGTGCTTCCAGAGTTTGCTTCATCAGCAATAATGGCTGCATGATGCTGGATTTACCGGAACTATTCGCACCTGCCAAAATGGTTAAGGGACGGATTTCAATACTGCACTCGTCATAAAGAGACTTAAACCCCTGTACAGAAATCCTAGTAATTCCCTGAACTTCCTTGTCGTTGCTTTCAGGTGATGTAGATTGACTCATAAGTTAAATACACTCTTTCTTTTGTTTTACCGCTTTTGTTCCATATCCGCATAAGCCGCATAAACTCCCTGCACGTTATACCAATTCAGGAAAATTCGGGCAACTTCCAAGGCTAACTGCGGCTTCCCACGATTAATCAACCATTGCAAAAAGGATGCCATAGTTCGTTCATTGAGTCTCCCACCGATAGAAAGAACCCCCCACAATATCCGGTGCAGCCATGTCATCTGAATCATCATTCGCACATCCCAAGTCGGATGTTTTTGATAAAATAAGACCCCCATGCGTCCCCGTTGAATTTCTCGGTCAATCATGCGGGGAATTTGGTCTAAATTAAACGGAGGATGCCAATGATAGCCAACAGCCGCCGGACATTTAATCAGTTTTAAGCCTAATTGTTTGAGGCGAACACCCAGTTCTAAGTCTTCCCAACCATAGAGTTGAAAACGAGTGTCAAAGAGTCCTGCTTCCTCCAACCACTTCCGCGCGATCGCCACATTTCCAGTAGCAAAATAGGCGGCGGAAAAATCCGTTATCTTGTAGGGTTCCGAACTGGGATTATCGAAATTGTTGGTATTAATTACCCAGCCGTAAGTAAAGACGCGATCGCTCCCTAATTGCTGTTGTCCCTGTATCAATGCATCCGCATGGGCTTGGAGGAAATTCTCGGTGACGACTAAATCGCTATCAATAAAGATAATTGTATCGCCTTTAGCCTGCTCAACGCCTAGATTTCGGGCGGCGGCTGGACCCAGGTGATCTTGAGAGAGCGATCGCACTTTGGACAGTTCCTGACGATGAGAGTCCAGCCACTCTAGGGTACCATCTGTTGAGCCATCATCTACAACGACGACTTCATAGCCAGCGACAACAGTATTGTCCCTGAGATGTTGGTGTTCTAAAGCTTTTAGGCACTTTTGTAGAATGGGTAGACGATTATACGTTGGAATAACAATGCTGAAAAATAAGGATGAGGGATGGGGTATTACAGATGAATTTTTGTTCTTCATTCAGGGGTAAGCGATTGGAGGACTTATGTATTATGAATCAGGGCGGGTTTTGTTGTTCCGTTAGTGGTGAATATCGGAATTTAGTCCCTAAACCCGCCCCTACGGTATCGTGCCAAATGTCACCCCCTTTTGTTTCAGCCAGCGACGGTAAGCTAGGGAGGCTTGATCACTGGGAAAATGACATTCCTTTTGTAAATCTAACGGTAATAATCGAGGACGTTGTGACTCAACAATGGGAATATCTTGAGCCACAACTTTATCTTGAAACGCTTTTAATTCAGCTTCAGGAACATCAAACCCATAATTCATCGCTAACCCCATCCAGCCCAGACATTCGGTTTCCGTGACGGGCGTGACGGTAAAAAAAATAGCCAAGTTCCCTTGAGTTGATGCTTTGATAAAATGAGCCGTTAGTGGACGCAAAATTCGATAACTATAGGTGACATAACTACCTTTACCTGTACCATCAGGATCAGGTTGCCAGATTTTGATATTGTCAATCATAATTTCATCTGGGGTAGAGTGGACATGATAGTCCGCGATCGCACTTTGACACTCGTCTCCCAGCACTCCCTGATGAACAAAGGGAAAATGAGCCAAATCCAGAAAATTTTCCAAGGCGCGAAAACCGCTAGCGCGATAATAATATGCACCGCAGAGAATTTTCCGATAACTGGGGTCATCCCACTCCGGGAAATAAGGAAGTGTATCCTTGGGTTGACCCAGAGATGTCCAAATTAAGCCGTAGCGTTTAATAATAGGATAAGTCGTCAAACTAGCACTTGCTGGTGGTGTCAGGTGAGGATGAGCAGGAATGCGAATGCAGTTTCCCTTTCGGTCATACGCCAAGCCGTGATAAGGACAGATCAAATTGCCTGAGCGAACAACTCCTCGTGATAAAGCCGCCCCTCGGTGCGGACATTGATCTTGCCCAACCGAGAAGTCTTCGCCATCATGCCACATCACTAAATCATGTTCCAGCAACCGTATAGACTGCACCGTACCCGCAGTAAAGTTATCAGCCGCCGCAATAACGTGCCAGTCGTTGAGCAAAACTGAGTCTTTGAACATACTTTTTGAACATACTTAAAGTATGGTAAACGGATAAAAGTTGATGACCGATAACGACAAAGCCGTTAGTGATCACTCTCCACTCAACCCCCAGCGCAGACAGTTTCTCAAACGATGCGGTGTCCTTGGTGCAGGAATTGCTCTCTCTGACTTAATTTTGCAATCAGTCAACCAACCTGTTGCAGCCGCACCGCTCCCAAAAACGCTCCTTGCAGGAGATATAAATAGTATGACAAGCCTCAACCCTGGAGAAATCCCCCGTCGTCCCCTGGGGCGCACTGGTGTAGATGTCTCCGCCATTGGCTTAGGCGGCGCTCATTTGGGTCATGCGTCGAGTCAGGAGGAAGCAATCCGCATTGTCCAAGAAGCCGTTGACGCGGGAATCACGTTTATGGATAATGCCTGGGAATATAATAACCATCGCAGTGAAGAATTGATGGGCAAAGCCCTGGCTGGGCGGCGTGATCAAGTTTTTCTGATGACCAAAGTCTGCACCCATGGACGCGATGCGAGTGTGGCGATGCAACAATTGGAAGAATCACTGCGGCGACTGAAAACGGAAAATACTGATATGTCAATTGACTGGCAAACCGCCAAAACCTACGAGGATATTCTTTATCACAAAGCCGACGGTATCGCCAAAATCACCATTAATCGCCCCCACAAGCGCAACGCCTTCCGCCCTAAAACTGTTTTTGAACTCTACGACGCCTTTTGTAACGCCCGCGAAGACCAGAGAATTGGCGTTGTCCTATTAACCGGGGCGGGTCCTCACACCGATGGTAAATATGCCTTCTGTTCTGGAGGGGATCAAAGTGTCCGGGATAAGGCAGGATACGTTGGCGATGATGGCGTTCCTCGCTTAAATGTCTTAGACTTACAACGCCTGATTCGTTCGATGCCCAAAGTCGTGATTGCCTTAGTTGCCGGGTATGCCATTGGCGGCGGTCATGTCTTGCACGTTATCTGTGACCTAACCATTGCCGCAGATAATGCCATCTTTGGGCAAACTGGTCCAAAAGTTGGCAGTTTTGATGGCGGGTTTGGCGCTAGCTATCTCGCCCGAATCGTGGGTCAGAAGAAAGCCCGGGAGATTTGGTTCCTCTGCCGCCAGTATACGGCACAAGAGGCGCTGGATATGGGTTTGGTGAATACTGTTGTCCCTGTAGACCAGTTGGAAGCGGAGGGGATTCAATGGGCAAGGGAAATTTTACAAAAAAGTCCCATCGCTATCCGTTGCTTAAAAGCGGCGTTTAACGCTGACTGTGATGGTCAAGCAGGTTTGCAAGAATTGGCGGGAAATGCCACATTACTGTACTACATGACGGAGGAGGGGTCAGAAGGGAAACAAGCCTTCCTGGAAAAGCGCCCTCCTGATTTCCGTCAATATCCTTGGTTACCGTAGTTTGACACTGTTCGTTAGGTCTTTCACTCGGTCGGGGCGGGTTTAGTCACATCTAGGTAAGGTCAGAAACGATAACGGTGAAACCCGCCCCTACATCAATTTTCTCAAAGATTAAGATTTGGTTATCAAAGATTAATTAAAAGGAAATCCACTAAAACGATAAAACTTAAGGGTAAGCTTTATGCCTTTACTGATCTGAATGTGTTCAATTGATGAAGGCTGTAAGTAACCTCTAATCAACCGATACTCTAGCCGAGCCTTATAAAAGGGAAATCACACAAGAGCAACTTTAGTTGCCTCGTTTTCAGGGTTTGATGTCTGAACTTTTGTCGAGCGTGTCGGCTGGGAATGGCTATGTGAGCAGGTTGTAGCTAAATCTTCTCTCAACATGCGTTGATCATCAAGCCATATTTGCTCAAAACTTTCCCACGAGGGCGCAAAGGGTGGTAGGGCTAAAGAACAAGCTTTCCAATTGGCTTTAACGGGTACGCCAAGTTGCTGACACATACCGCCGCGCCGTCCTTCAAGTTGGTAATAGCGACAAAACTGACAAGCGGACGTTGAGCATTTAAAGGTCTTCATTGGATGTCTTAAAAAATGAACGTTTAATTAGCTGCCTATATCTTCTTAATTTCCATTATTTTTTACTTAAACTATTGATACTTTATATTTTCTTTATAATTGCTTTATATATGAACATATTTTCGCAAAGAAACGAAACAATCAGTTAAGCTTGGTCAGAAACTTGGTGAATTTTTGGTGAAACCCAATGGGGATCAAGTCTAACGGAAAACCTAATGTATAGTTAGATACGAAATTTTAGCGAGAAATTTTAACGAAAATGATAAGTTAAATCAATCTGATTGCCCAGCATTGATAAGCAGGGTCAAGGGGTGGGTAACCTCTCACCTAATCCACTAACCTTGCCACTGCTTGGTCGCACACAAGCCACAAACGTGCCAGCGCTTCAGTTCTCCTGGCGGTGTGGGACAATGACATTGCGGACAAAGGGGCAAGTTCTGCGATCGCGCCTTAATTTTTGCCGCCCACTGTTCAAATGCCGTTTGGGGTGTAGGCGGTTCCACAGGCGGATCGGCAGACGATGAGACCTCCGGTTCATCCACAAGGCTGGGATGTTCCGATTCCTCAGCCTGGGGTAAGGTTTGCTCTTGATACCACCATCCGGGCGAAAAACGGATAGTCTCTATCGGCGTGGACAATCGAGCATTAAGCTGTTTCAAAATAGAACGGCAATTTAAACTCAGATCTTGAGACCAAACCGAACTTGACGTGGCAACATAAAGAATATTCCGGGATAGTGAATGGGGTCTAGTTTGCTGCGCCCTATCTGCACCCACAACCTCAGCCCAACAGTCGCGGATCTGTTGAAATTGCTTTTGACCTTGCCAAAACGGCTGATTATCCAGTGCTTCTACTATATGATTAAGAGATTTCAGCATGAGTATTTATGCTTCCCTATACAGCTATCTTAAACCAACACCATCCTTAACGACTGTCTTCGTTGTCACAACGAGCCTCTAACTCAACCCTGCCGGATTAAACGGAAGTTCCCTTCATGAGCCAAAAAACCTCAGCTACATCATCAACTCCTTCCTCCCCTCTGTCGATTAACCCTGCTTTGCAGACGGCTTTAGGTAGCCTAGACGTGCAACTCGAAGCCGAATTAGCCCGCTATCGACGCCAACGTCGGGGACGTGGTATCACATCTCCCCAACTGCCGGGACGTTACCCCAAACAGAAACCGGGAGTCAATCAGCTTGAGCCGACAACAGCGTCTCCTATTTCTATCGCCCCAGCCGCCGATTCTACGAGTTCTCCCGGAGACATTGATCGGCAATCCTCTCCCGTGAGTGGTTCTCCCACACCAGAACAGAGGGAATCCCCAGAGACTGAACCCACTCCACCCCTGTTTCCTCCCCTACCTAGCCAGGAAGCCCCCTTGGTGAAGACTCAGGAGCAAAGCGTTACTGACTTCCCAAGCCTAGAGGAATCCCTAGAAGAGGACGGTAAATTAGTTGTCCCGACAACGGATCAGTCTCAGCCAGAAGACTACTTAGAATCCTCAGAAAAACTACGGCAAACGTTAGCCGAACAGGAAACCCCAAAGGAATCCCAAAAACCCATAACGAATAGAATCCTCACTCCCCTCGGTGTCGGTTCGATTTTACTCTTGCTGGTTTCGAGTGCGACATTGACCTATATTTTTCGGACTAGCCTAGGACTTGACTTCTTAGAAACTGAGATACCCACAACGGCTGAGAATTCAACAGCGACAACCGCTAATGGGGAAAATGAATTACTCGGCGTAAATCGACCTAATCTTGCCAGTGATGATGAATTCCCAGACGTGAATATCAATACACTCCCTAATCTGAAAGCCAATCCAACCTCTAGTCCAAGTGCTGCACCCATCGCCCCCATTCCCAATTCACAGCCTCCAGCAGCGGCTCCACCCACAGCTTCAGTGCTACCTTTACCCCAGTTACCGAATCCAGCCTCAAATTTACCATCCGCCCTTTTAACTCCTCCTACCCCACCACCTCCAACGGCGACGCCATCGGTGACACCAAATTCCTCACCCGCTCAACCCGAATCATCGACTAACAAGTCCTCAGAAAAAACGAATAAATCTACCTCGGCTGAACTGAATCCCAACAACGCCGTCTCGAATCTGAGTGATGAGTTCTATTATGTGCTGATTAACTCTAGCGATAGTAGTGTGCTGGAGACAGCCCAAACTATTGTCCCTGATGCTTACGTAGTGAACGTACCCGCAGGGACAAGAATTGCTATGGGTGCATTTAAATTAGAGTCAGAAGCCAAAACCCTGGTCGAGAGGCTTAAACAACAAGGGCTTTCTGCATCGATTTATAAACCTGAATGATTGTAAGAGTTCCCTAATCTCAACCGTTAACTTTAATTGTGTCCACCTACTTACATCAGACAAAGAAGCCTGAGATACCATAGGGTTAAAGTTTTCCCCACCCCTAACCACAATGGAGAGCTGCTATGGGATTGATTGATCGCATCTGGCGAGTAATTCGCGCCAACCTGAATAGCCTGATTGGACAAGCCGAAGATCCAGAGAAGATTCTGGAACAAGCTGTAGACGATATGCAGCACGATTTAATCCAAATGCGGCAGGCTGTCGCCCAAGCGATCGCGTCCCAAAAACGTACAGAACGCCAAGCCTCCCAAGCTGAATCAACGGCACAAGAATGGTACAACCGCGCTCAACTGGCACTGTCGAAAGGGGACGATAATTTGGCACGAGAAGCCCTAACTCGGCGACAAACTCATCAGCAAACGGCTCAAGCTCTCCAGGGGCAACTGGGGCAGCAAGGTGAGATTGTTACTAAACTTAAAAAAGATATGCGGACCCTAGAGAGTAAAATCTCGGAGGCAAAAACGAAAAAAGACCTTTACATTGCCAGAGCGCGTTCAGCTCAAGCCTCAGAGAAAATTAACGAGATGTTAGGAAATCTCAACACAGGCGGGACTTTGAGTGCCTTTGAGCGTATGGAAGACAGAGTACACGAACTCGAAGCCCGCTCGGAGGCGATCGCGGAACTCTCTAGTGGCGATGAACTGGAAAAGAAATTTAATGCCATAGAAAGTGGCAATGACGTTGATACAGAATTAGCCTCGATGAAAGCTAACCTAGGTGGCACAACGGAATCGGCACAATTACCGTCCGCTCAAGCCGCATCAGGTGGCAATGCGGAGATCGAGGCAGAACTGGACAAACTGCGTTCTGATCTGGATAAATCCTAGTTGATGCCCACAGACGTGCCATGGGACATCTGTCAAACGTCTCCTCAATACCAAAAACGAAGACGAGCTAGCACTATTTAGCTGGAAGTTTTTACACTAGATAAATAGCCTCCTGTCCGAATACCATAATTTGATGAGTGTTTCAATTACATTAACCCAGTGCTTTCTCCAAAAGGCAGGAGAGCCTCTATTCCACAAAATTGACCCCCTGAGCAGGTTCCCAAGCTTAGAGCCTGCTTGATACTTAGTTTGTACATTCCGCGAGGATAAACAGCGTCATGGGACTATTCGATCGCCTGAGCCGAGTTGTCAGAGCTAATCTTAACGATATGGTTAGCAAGGCTGAAGACCCAGAAAAAATTCTGGAGCAAGCCATTATTGACATGCAAGAAGATCTGGTACAACTGCGCCAAGCCGTTGCCCGATCCATTGCCACCCAAAAACGTACCGAGCAACAATACAATAAAAACCAATCCGAAGCCAATAACTGGCAGCAACGCGCCCAACTTGCCCTGCAAAAAGGGGATGAAAACCTCGCCCGGGAAGCACTCCAGCGTAAGAAATCCGTCGCTGATACAGCCGCGACCCTAAAAGGTCAGCTTGAACAGCAAACCACTCAAGTAGCCACCCTGAAGCGTAACCTGGTTGCCTTGGAAAGCAAAATTTCTGAGGCGAAGACCAAGAAAGATATGCTTAAGGCACGGGTGAGTGCTGCCAAAGCAAACGAACAGTTACAAAGCACCATTGGTCGGTTGGGAACCAGTTCGGCAATGGGGGCATTTGAGCGGATGGAAGACAAAGTGATGGAACTCGAAGCCCGTTCCCAAGCGGCTCATGAGTTGGGTGGTGCTGACTTAGAAAGTCAATTTGCTGCCCTGGAATCGGGTAGTGATGTTGATGATGAGTTAACGGCAATGAAAGCCCAGTTATCCGGTGGTTCGGTCTCCCAGCCCGCTTTAGAAGGCACATCGGAGCAGAAAACAGACTCGGGTGCTGCCCCCCAATCCGAAGTTGACGACGAATTGGAACAACTGCGAAAGCAAATCGACAATTTGTAAGCATCAGCCATCATCAACAATCCTAGAGACGCGCCATGGCGCGTCTCTAGATCATAATCATGACATTTCCTTTTCCTTGGATGTTTTCTTGCGATCGCCTGAAGGCTTAGACTGATCGAGAGAACCGGAAAAAACGGGCTGACTGACTGATCATCTGACAATGGCTAACCATTGTCGAGAGGCGGTGAGTCTCGCTAGAGTAGTCATTTGTGTTTATGGAGGGTGTTGTGAGTAACGTACTTGAGATTACCGATCAGGAGTTTGAAACCGAAGTTTTAAAAGCTGACAAGCCAGTGCTAGTGTATCTTTGGGCAAATTGGTGTGGACCTTGCCGCCTCGTCTCGCCCTCGGTGAATTGGATTGCACAAAATTATAGCGATCGCCTGAAAGTGACTAAGATGGAAGTTGATCCAAATCCCATTACTGTGAAACAGTATCACGTCGAAGGAGTCCCCTCACTCTTACTCTTTAAAAATGGAGAGGTTGCCCAGTTCCACGAAGGTGCTATTGGTAAGCAAAAGTTGCAGGAAATGATAGACAACGAGCTTTGAGTCTTTTCGGTTGTAGGGGTGGGTTTCACCATTATTGTTTTTTGCCACCAAACTGTCACTAAACCCACCCCGTCTGAATTACATATTACGATTTAAAATTTCCTATGCCCTCACGAATGATTTAAGGGCGGGTTTAGTCCAGTTATCGGTTTGTGGCAAAATGTTATAGCAGTAGACACATCGATTAGGACAAGCGAACTATTGTAGAGACGCGCCATGGCGCGTCTTTACCAAATGATGCGTCCTAACCGCTATGGCGGTTGCTATATTTGTCAAACCATAGGTGTCAACTTAAGGAACCCCCTTTTGCCTTCTGCATTTTGCTATAAAAAATGACCCATGACCCTTGTCTGTGATTTATATTACATTTTTAAACAAAAAGAATCACGGATGAGTTTAAGTATCGATCACTTAGGCTTGTCGCTAAATCTTCGATATTAAAATTCTGATAGAGAATTAAGGTCAAATTAAGACTCTAGAGGGGTAACGGATGATCAGGTTTAAGCATAACCTTGATCAGGATGGTTCTATCTTTTTTCGCTGAGTCTAGACAAAGGTGCTTAACTCAACTACTATGTTTCAAACTGCTATGTTTAGCGTGCCAAGCCGAGGGATGTCAGAGTTTATTCAGTCAGAATTCCTCCAAGCATTGCAACCCCGACAAGCCACTCCCAACTTGACTCTGACCCGTGTTCCCATCGATGAAACCTTATCCTTTGAATTATGGACACCCAAGTGGACACCTAGACTACGCGAGTTTAGCCCTGTAGAACTTAACCTGCTAGAGTGCGATCGCCCGCGTGTCAATCGGATTCTATCAAAGTTAACGTGGTTAATGGGAGCTATCTGTGTGCCAGAAGATGAGTTTGGAGTCGGAGACTGTCAACCCATCTATGACTGGGATGCTGTGCTTGAATTTGTGATTCGTGAAGGTCGCTGTATTAATCCCATTGTGACGCAAGTTAGGTTCAATCCTCAAACAATTATCCCCATTTATGATCGAAATCGCAAACAAGAGGGCATTATTCCGCCTCAAGCCTGGGAAATTTCACCGCCCCACTGGTCAATTATTTTTGATGACCTGATTCCAGGTGAAGACGGTTTTCAACTTAAACAAAGTGGCGATTGGGTATCTGTGGAAATTTGGACGGGTAAACCTATACGTCGAGAAGTTAGAAGTGGCAAGTTTTATACCGAATATCATGATCTTTACGCCACGAGTCGGTTAGCCAAATTCTAAAGCTAGGGCGATTAAAATCGCTGCTACACAAACAAAGTCCGCCTACGCGGACTGGGTTATTACGGCGGTAGCCAACCCAGATACAACACTAGAATTCTCTGTTCCCTATTCCCTCTTTTAACAAGAACGTAGCCGCGTCAGCAAAACCACAATTTCATCAATGGCTTGACGGATTGTACTCACTGATTGATTGGATTGATTCACCATAATACTAAATACCAAAGGTTGATAATCGGGAACGTCTACATAGCCGGAAAGGGTTGACACACCAGTCATCGTTCCGGTTTTGGCATACACTCGACCTTGGGCTGGGGTATTCTGAAAGCGTTGTCGTAGTGTTCCTTCTACCCCAGCCACAGCTAAGGAATCTCGATAGGATTGTGCCATCGGAGTTCGGGCGATCGCCTGTAAGGTTTGTACAATAGCCATGGGACTTACTAGATTGTGGCGAGACAATCCGGAACCATCAGCAAGGACGTAGGATTCCGGTTCAACCCCTAATTCGGTTAAGATATCTCTAATCTGTTCCCGTCCAGCTTTAGCGGTTGACTCATTTGCCTCTTTATCGGTCACACCCAGCGATCGCAATAAGGCTTCTGCATACAAATTATTACTTTGCTGATTGGTTTCAGCAATCAATTCACTCAGGGGAGGAGAGTCTACCGCCGCTAATTCAGTGTCTTCTTGAGAATTCGGTTCAGTCGTTACCAACCCTCGTTCCACCTGAATTCCAGAATCCGCTAACGCCAGACGGAAATGCTCCAGGAAATAGTCCGCCGGATCAGGAATTGCCACCGCCGTTAACCAAAGTCCTGCATCCGCCGCTAATTGACCACGAATTCGTAATAATGGTTTACCCAGCACCCCAGAAATATTAATTGATTCCGCTGGTTCGGCGTCAGTAGTAACAGTTTGATTTTCAATCTGCCATTGTTTTGCTGCAATGGGATCAGCCCAAGTCACGGTGAGGGGTTGTCCTATGTCTTGAGGCGTTAAGGTTAGTAATACTGCATTTTCATTGAGAATTAAGCTATTGACCGCCGTCCCATAATAAAATTGAATATCTGACCATTCCCAGGTTGGGTTAACCTTAGGTTCACTAAAATAACGATCTTCGACAATCAGTTGATCCACGCGCCGAATTCCCTGACGCTGAAGCTGTTGGGCTAAGTCTTTTAACTGATCCGTATTTAAACTGGGATCACCTCGCCCAACGACTCGTAATTGGGGTATAGTTCCTTCTGTTGGCGTGCCATAAATAGAGGTGCGAATGCGAAAATTAGCACCGAGTTGGGATAAAGCGGCGGCTGTGGTGAAGAGTTTGAGATTAGAGGCGGGGATAAAATAGCGATCGCGTTCCCGACTATATAAGGGTGTGTCTGAGAATAGGGGTTGGATCAAGATACCCCAACGCGCATAATCAAATTCGGGACGAGTTGCGATCGCGTCAATGGAGGCTTTGAGATCCGCAGGGCAAATTGTCGGCGTCGTATCCGGGGAGGATTCAACCGTTGTCGGCGGATCTGTTTGAGCCGTGACTGGGGTTGGCTGGGTGACAAGTTGTGCTTCGAGTAACAATAGCAACAGCAGCAGCAGTTGTTTGGGGGTAAACCGAGGGCGGTAAGGACGTTGATTGGTTTTGAATGAGACAAGAGAATTGAGCATAGACAGAGGTTTGCGCTACCTCTGATACTGTACAGGAGTTAAAGGTAAATCGGAATTAGTAACGGTTTATGAAGTATTTGATGCTGATTTCCCTAATATCAAAGTCCAGAAGATAACCACCCTACAAACCTATATCGAAGCCTGTTCCTACTACAACCTCAGCGCCTACAGGAAAGCGATAGAGGGGGTTCGAGGAATTACAAGGATTTCGCACTTCTTGACATTAAGGTTTAAATGCCGAACAGCTTATTAACATAACTTAATAGAGTTGAATTTATTTCCACTATCCTACTTAGTAAAATAAAATAACTTTACATCCGCTTCTACAGTTGTGCGGATTTAGTTATTTTATCCGTTTTGGTCATACAAACTGGATAACCAGGGCAAATCAGTCACCCCTGGATCATAGCCTAACTGACTTAAAAGCGTTGTTAATTGCCCCCGATGATGGGTTTGATGATTGAACATATGGGTAACTAAAACCCAGGTGGGTAAGATACGAGTTTGACCATCAATATTACTTCTATAGTCAAAGAGTTGATTTAACCAGTCCTCAGACAGCGTTTTTGTCCAGTCGATAATTTGCTGATCGAGTCTTTCTCGTTCTTGGCACAGTTGGTGAAAATCATTATACAAAATCTGTCCAATTTTAGTTCCGGTTAAAGGATTGCCCGTGAAACGTCCCATCCAGGCTAAATCGCCATAGAGTAGATGATTTAATGTTCCGTGAATGGACTGAAAGAAAGCACCAAGGTTTTCTTTGCGTTTTTGATCAGGTATTTGAGCGCAAATCGCATACAACTTTTGGTTCATCCACTGGTTATAGGATGCCATGAGTTCATAGGAACTGCGAGTATACATCATGGGATTATTGGCAAGATTGCTATCAGATTATATCGCGCTTATAGCAATGCGCTGTAAAGCACTTAAATTAAATGGTACTGATTTAAGGCTGGTGGGCAATGCCCACCATACGGGATATTAAGAGTTTTGAAGATTCCCCAATGTTTGTTGGGTATAGATAGTGAGAAAGATGCTCACACTACAATTCGCCATTCTGGACATTAAGGTTTAAATGTCAAACAACTTATGATGACACCTGACTCAAGGCTTGCTGTAAACGGGGTTTATCTTGTCCTTTCTGATGCAGCAGTACCCAAGACTCCATTAAATCAGGACCATGGACATCACCCGTAAGTCCAGCCCGCAGCGATCGCATGACTAACCCTTTCTTCACTTTTTGCTGTTTTGTTACCTGTTTAATGATTTGTCCGGCGGTTTCTGCACTGAATTCCGGCGTATTATCTAATGCGTCCAAAACCGCGTTCAGTACATCTGTAGCCCCTTCTTTTTTAAGTTGCTCAATTGCATCTGGGGTCAACTCAACCGAGTCGGTAAAGAACATCCGCGTCATCTCCACCGCATCTGGTAAGCGCGTCAGACTCGGACCAATCACAGCCGCTAATCGTTCTAACCAAGGGCGATTATTTTCCGGGTCAATCTCATACCCCGCTTCTTGCCAATAGGGAATCAGTAACTCGACTAATTCTGATGGTGATTTTTTGTGCAGATATTGACTATTGAGCCAATCCAGTTTATCCCAGTCAAACTTTGCTCCCGCTTTATTCACCCGATCAAAACTAAACGCTTGGGCGGCTTCTTCTAGGGTGAAAATTTCCTGGGTTGAATCCGGTGGTGACCAACCCAATAGCGTCATATAATTTGCCATGGCTTCCGGGACAAAACCCATGTTCTGAAACTCAGAAATCGAGGTCACGCCATCGCGTTTAGACAATTTTTGCCCCTGGGAATTTAGAATTAATGGCGTGTGAGCAAATTCGGGTACGGTTGCGCTGAGGGCTTCATACAGTAATATCTGTTTGGCAGTATTGGCAATGTGGTCTTCGCCTCGGATGACATGGGTGATTTTCATCTCTATATCATCAACCACGACCGCTAGATTGTAGAGAGGCTGACCAATTTCACCTTGGGATGCAGCGCGGGCAATGACCATATCCCCACCTAAATCACTCCCTTTCCAGGTGAGTTTACCGCGCACCAGGTCATTCCAGACAATCTCGCGATTATCGTCAATCTTAAACCGAATCACCGGCTGTCGTCCCTCCGCTTCAAAGGCGGTGCGTTGTTCGGGGGTAAGATTGCGGTGACGGTTATCGTAGCGAGGGGCTTGTTTCCGGGCTTTTTGGGCGTCTCGGAGTGCCTTGAGTTCGTCTTCTGTGGTGTAACAGTAATAGGCTAATCCGTTATCTAAAAGGGTTTGAATGGTGTGGTGATACAGGTCAAACCGTTTCGATTGAAAAACTGGTCCTTCATCCCAGTTGAGTCCTAACCAGGTGAATCCATCCAAGATATTCTGGGTGTATTCGGGGCGCGATCGCGTCTGGTCAGTATCTTCGATGCGTAAAATAAACTGACCCCCGTGGTGTCGGGCGAATAGCCAGTTAAATACGGCGGTTCTGGCGGTACCGATGTGTAAGTTTCCGGTGGGAGACGGTGCAATACGGACTCTAACAGTCACAAGATCAATCTCTGATGGTAGGGTGGGCTAAGTACTTTCCAGCTATTCATTCTAGCGTAGAGCGGCGCTCAGTTGTCGTTGGCGCTGACTTGAGCCTGTTCTTAACGTGATTTACCCACGGATAAAGTAGGAAGAATCACCCACCTTTGCTAATCATCAGGCGCTAAACACTCCCTCACCCCTCCCCGAAATGTTTTTTCAAACCACTTCAATAAACTTTTTGCCTCCTGGTAAATCTGCACCCACCACATAAAAATTATGAGGATAGATCCAGTTCGTATCCATAGGACCATGAATTTGAATACCCGTCATCACCGCATACTTAAATATAGAAGAATCTAAAGGATGCAAGAGGGTTTGTACATCATCAGAAATAATCTGACAAGCCAACTTAGTCATCTCAACTAAATTCGGTTTGTCTCCATAATTTATAGTGGACAGTATTTTTTGTCGGATAATAGATTGTTCCAGATCCTCGATATCCATTTGCAGATTAAGACGTCCTGATTTTAACTCGTTTACAATCGTTTCTAATGCACCACAGGCATGAGACGCTTTGTGGATACCTTCTCGATAAACCTTGCCAATTTCTCCGTCTCTAGAAATTGCAATATGAGGCATTGCTAAAAATGTAAAGCGGCGTATTCCATCGAAAATCGGAACGTGATCTGTTGCGGCAGCTAAACCCGTTTTTCCCATCATCACGAACCCAGCAAGACTACAACAATTAAAGGTTTTCCCCCAGTATTTAATGACTTCATTAAGTAACGGATCAGTAATTTCGTCCCGACAGAGTGCTGCCATTCCCATTGTATTTTCATCTTCAAAACCCAGGGCATTTAAACAATGGAAAGTTTTTTTCATGTAATCTTCCATAGGTAATGCACCTGGAAAATACCGTTGAAGACATTGATTGAAAATTGGGTAAGTGCTTGAGTCATAACCCGTGAATGGCAACATGACACCTTGAGTATCCTATAATTTATCGAAAATTATATTATTAAGACATCGTAATTCAGCTAGAAATCTCGATGTTGCCAGTAGAGGGGTTGAGACAAACGATAATGCCATTGGATTCACTGCGAATCTAACTCACCCCGTAGCGGTTGAGTGAGTAGGCATTGGATTCTGTGCCAACTAGACCTACATTCTTTAACCATTTTACGGGACTGACGGGGCTCGAACCCGCAACTTCCGCCGTGACAGGGCGGTGCTCTAACCAATTGAACTACAGTCCCAATTTCCGAGCCGAATTCTATTGTGACGAAGATTTATGGATTTGTCAAGCCAGTTCCGAAAAAAATTTTCTCTTGGGGTTAGAGAGGGGGTGCAGGGGAAGCAGGGGAAGATGGGGAAGATGAGGGAGATATGACGAATGACGTAGCTTGCTTCTCGCGATAGCGAGTATGACGAATGACAAATCGCAGAAACAAATTCTGCCAAAAATGTTTCAACAACGGTAAATTAATCCAGAACGCCTATTTCATGCCTAGAGGTTTCCACGTCTCTATCTCTCAATCGCTTCTCCTTGCCTTCTGTTTTAGCCTGATAACCACCGAGGCTACTGCATTCCCCGATATCCAAACCCATTGGGCAAAGGATTGCATTAACCAGATGGCATCTCGAAACCTAGTCACGGGTTACCCAGATGGCACGTTTCGCCCCAATGGTTCGATTACCCGGGCAGAATTTGCAGTGTTGATGCTGAATGCCTTTCCCGACGCCGAAGTTAAACGCAGTGGGATCACGTTTACAGATGTACCACAGAGTCATTGGGCATATCGGGCAATTCAGGATGTTTATCAACGGGAATTTTTCGCGGGTTATCCGGGGCAGATTTTTCAACCCAGTCAACCGATTCCCCGTGTGCAAGCGATTGGGGTTTTGGCGGGGGCGAAGAATTACAGCATTCCCAGTAATCCATACTCTACCCTGGGACAGTATTTCCAAGATGCCTCTGGTATTCCAGGATACGCTAGGAATGCGATCGCGGCGGCGGCGGTGAATACTCTGGTGGTGAATTATCCCACAGTACGACAACTTCGCCCTAATCAACGGGCGACTCGGGGCGAAGTTGCGGCGCTATTATGTCGGGCGTTAAATATTTATGCGGTTCCGCCTGAGTATATTGCTGGGGTTGAAATTCATCCTCAACAGGTGCGGACATTACCGGGAGGGCTGAATTCTGTTCCCACATTTAATAGTAATTATCCCGAATTAGTCAGAAGTGAAGGAATTTTGTTATCCACGTTTCCCCCAACCGGAAAGCGCATTCCTTCTGCCCATCTAAACTTTCCCTTTCAAGGACGGTTCGACATTTTTACCCATCATATCGCTAGGGCAGAAACTCAAGCAGAAACCCGTCCCCTGTATCAGGGATTACTGCTGCACAATCCTACCGATAAACCTGTAACGATTGAGGTTTTGCAAGCGGCGAGTTATTTAAGTACTCCTGATGCACCATTTATTGACTTACCGGATATAGTGGATAATCCCAATGGTCAGATTTATTCGGGACCCGGTAGTCGCACGATGAATGATATCCTGCGGGGGATGCGTCAGGACATATTTCCGGAACAATTAGTCTTAACCGCAGGGCAAACTCAACTGTTGATGAATCAGCCGATTCCTATCCGACGCGCACCTGCATCCAATGGGCGTTCCACGATGATGCGATTGCAGAGTAATGGTTCAGTTTATGTTGCTAATTTAGCCATGAAAGCGCCGCAAAACTCGAATAGGACATACCGCGCCCCGACATTAGCGGAATGGCAAACTTTGTTAGTTGAAGGAGAATTAGCCGAACCCCGGAATCTGACCCCAACCCCCCTTGACCCGCCTAGAGAACCGACAGTATTTGGACGAGTTGCCGGGGTTTCCCAAGGAACCGAATGGTTGGCAGAGATTACCGATACTTTAGAATCCGATAGTCTAAGAATTCCCCAACCCGGTGAGGCATTTTCCTATGTCTTAGGGACGCTGCATTTAATTACGTTAAATACAGGTCAAATTCAAAGTGCGCCGATGCTAGCCCGTTATCCGGATACGGCGTATTATGCTCATAGTAATTATGGCGTAGACTATAATTTAATGTTACCCCTGAAAAATACAACCAGTCAATCTCAAAGGGTTACGGTATCAATGCAAACGCCATTAAAAGATGAGGCAGGCACAGATAAATTACTGTTTTTGAATCCAACCGTTAATCAGGTCTTTTTTCGGGGAACGGTTCGGGTCACTTATGAAGATAATCAAGGGGAAAGTCAGACACGCTATGTGCATTTAGTGCAGCGTCGGGGACAACCGTCTGATCCCTTAGTTACGTTAAATTTAGCGCCAGGGGAACAGCGAAAGGTAAACGTGGAATTTATTTATCCACCCGATTCCACACCGCCACAGGTGTTGACGGTGAAGACGTTGGTGAGGTAGCAGCCCTCACCCCCAGCCCCTATCCCAAGCTGGCTTGAGCGTACCATTCCTTTTAAAATTTATTGCCACCAATGACACAAAATGAGCCGTTATTTCGTCAAAGGTTTAGAGGGTCATCTGCATTTTATATAGGGTCTTGAATAAGGCAGGGTGTATCTGCTTTCTTTCGCCTTGCCGACTCTGGGAAGGGAATGACATAGGGAGATCCCTGTCTCCCGTAGTCTAAGATACTTCTTATTCCTATTAGGGGAATTCAAGAAATTAAACAGGCTTATTTTTCCAACGGTTCGCCAGCCGCCTTCCAGCCATTAATACTGGGAGGAAAACTGCGAACATTCGTGTACCCTAACAACCGCAACGCCGTCATGCCAATTGCCGTGCGATGCCCACTCGAACAGTATAAAATTACAGGTTTATCCGTGGGAATTTTATCCAAATTTTTGGTGAGCGATCGCACGGGAATATTAATAGCGCCAGGAATGTGTCCTGAATCATATTCAGACGGTTCTCGCACATCAACCAATACGACATTATCCCGCTTTTTGAGCTTGTTCTTTAACTGCTTTACCTGCATTACTGTGTAGTAATCTCGTGGTAGCGAATTCAGCAACTGATCGACTGCTGTATAGACTTCTGCGCTAGGTGGACTCGTCACCTTAGATTCTACGGCAGCTAGGGCAGATTTAGGCAAAAATACACCACCTAGCAGAGTTAAAACCAGTAATAATCCCAGGATTAATCCTGATATCATTTTTTTACTTTTCATCATTTTGATCCTTAATTGAGTTGTTTTTCGTTTGTTGATTTTGGGCAATTGTAGTAATGCACCATTGCTCAAGGCTTTGGTTATTGACTTCCGGCTCACTAAACAGAAACCGCTAGATTTTCCTCCCAGCGGCGAGAACCGGATTCCCGACGAATATCTCGCCAAATCTGAGTCGCTGCTAAAGCACCATCTCCAGCCGCCACAACCACTTGATTTAACCCCACTTTTAAGTCTCCAATCGCAAAAATTCGCGGGTGAGACGTCCGCCCCATTTTATCGGTAATCAGATTACTACCCTTGACATCTAAATTGAATCCTTGGAGATAAGTATTGTGATAGCGTGACCCCATAGAAATTAATCCAGTTTCTAAGGGAATAATTGACCCATCCACTAACTCAACTCCCGTCATCTGGTGATTTTCACCCAGAAATTTCTTAATCGGGGTTTCCACCAAACGATAACCATGATTGTGCAGTTGAGAACGCATTGAGTCACTCACCGCAAACAGTCCATGAGTGAACACGGTGATATAAGGAGTAAACCAACTGAGATTAAACACCATTTCTTCAATACTGGCTTCACTACCCGCAATGAAACCACATTGTTTATCTGTCATTTCGTAGCCATCACAAACCATACAGACGTGTAAGTTATATCCTGCATAATCAAAGACATTTTGCATATCCTCCAAAGGGGGTAAATTGTCGATAATGCCACTCGCAGCAATTAAGTATTTCGAGCGGAATACGGGGTAAATACTATTTTTACGACCCACCTTTACCCGCACGGCAAACCTATCTCCCTCATCCACCACTTCTTCAACATAACCATTCAGCATATCACCGTTTAAAGAGGTATAATGCTGTTTCCCTTGTTGCAACAGAACGCGACCTGGAGTATCCGGTGGTAAGCCTAAATAATTGTGCAATTCCTGCATCCAGAATGAGCGAGCTTTGCCTTTATCAATAATTAAGCTTGAAAGGCGAAATCGTTGCAGATAGATTCCAGCAGAAAATCCACCGGCACCGCCGCCGACGACAATCGCATCATAAATGTGATTCAGACGTTCAGGCAATTTTTTTTTCGTGAGTTGCATAGTTTTAATAGTTCTAGAGAACTGAGAAAGACTTATCCAGTAAGCTTTAGCTTACTTTAGCTTTGAGCCAGAAATTTATTTCTTGGCTCTCAAGCCAACAACATTTCGCTTAAGGAGCATGCCATTTAACCTAAAGAGTCTCCACCCGCAACAAGCAAACAAGACTGACTTTATGATTCAGACGTTCAGGCAGATTTTTTTTCGTGAGTTGCATAGTTTTAATGGTTTTAGAGAACTGAGAAAGACTTATCCAGTAAGCTTTAGCTTACTTTAGCTTTAAGCCAGAAATTTATTTCTTGGCTCCCTGGCTTTTCCCAAACTCCTGTTATGACACATCTCTACTTTTAGTAGCCACTCCAGAAATATGAGGACTAACAATTGGAAAAGAAACCTGAAACTGTTGATAATTTAGGTTTTCAAATCCCGCCTTTTCTAATGCCAGCCAGGTTTCCCGATTCGGGCGACACCCATCAAACACCGTTTTCCAAATCGGCTCAATGCTACCTTGAATCCGCCGTTGCCAACTGCCACATTCAGCCGCCACATGTTCAACAAACAAAAAGCGACCTCCTGGCTTGAGAATTCGCCGAATTTCTTGTACGGTTGCGGGAAGATTGCTGACGGAACAGAGAACGTAGGTACTGACGACAGCATCCACACTATTATCCTCAACCTCAATCCGTTCAGCCGACCCACTTTTGATATCAATCCTGTTCAACCCAACCTGTTCGGCTTCCTGTTCCAGGTAGGAATGCATAAAGGGATTCGGTTCAACGCCTATCCAATGAATGTCAGTGGGATAATACTCTAAATTAACCCCAGCGCCTGGTCCAATTTCTAAGACTTTCCCCTGCAAGTCGGCAAATAAAGCCTGCTTGAGTTGAGCTAGGGTAGAATGGCTACTGCAATTTGCCAATTGAATAGCATTTTCATCGGCTGCGTTTGCCTTCGCCATTCCCCAAGCAAATAATTGTTTGTACCAGTTTGAACAGGGTTGTATTTTTAAGACCATAACGATTTACCATTCACAATTAGGGAACTTTCATGGTAGCAAGTTAGCATCCAGCTTGTTTCCTAGCAGCGATTCCCTTACGAATTGGTTTGAATCTCTAAGCCTAACCGTCGCCATTCCACCATACCGCCCGTGATGTTAAACACTTTAGCAAAACCCGCTTTAGCTAGTTGTTTGGCAGCAATAGGACTGCGATGGGCGGTTAAACAAATAACGGCAATGGGTTTGTCTTTGGGCAAATCTTGGAACCATTGCGGTAAAACCCAGCGGCGAAACATCGGGATCATGCCGATAATAAGGCGGGGTAAACTGAGGTTAATTGCGCTGGGAGCGTGACCCATGGCATATTCAAACCCACTGCGGACATCGATAAGTAAAGGCTGATTTGCAGAGTGGACAAATTCTTGGGGAGAACAGTCTTTGACAGAAGGAGAAAAAGAACAGACAGAGTTCATAAGTTATTTCCAATTCAACATGTTAAAATTCAATGACGTTGCTGTTTCCGTAGACATATTTGACCGAAAGTCTATAGGAACGTGGGAAATACCAGGAAATCCCATACCCTTTCTTCATAACATTGCCCCTAATACTCATTCACCCCTCCCAACCTCCCCTTACTAAAGGGAGGTGCCGTAGGCGGTGGGGTAAAAGTGCAACGTCATACAAACTTGGTATCAGACAAAATGATTAAAGTTTACACCCACCACGGTGTTTCCCCAGTGCGGGGATCAGTTTCCGTCCAAGGCGCTATGCGGATGTAGTCGCCTTCGATATTAACCTGCACCAGTTTTAGGGGACGGTCAGCCGGACCCCGGACAACAGAACCATCGGGACTATAACGAGACCCGTGACAGGGACATTGAAATTGTTGGTCGATATTGTTCCAAGGAAAGGTACAACCTAAGTGGGTGCAGTTATCGACAATTCCGATTGAGTCTAAGGTGTTATCGTCGGTAACGGTTAAATACGTCGGTTCACCTGCTAAACCCGCGACCAAAGCACGGGTACCTGCACCTTGGGCTACTATCTGGGACACGGGGATGGGATTCCCTAATTTATCTTTGGCGATAATCGAACCATCTGCGCCCCCTTCTTGGGGTGGGACAAAGAATTTAGCGGCTGGATAGAGGGCGGCGCTAGCTGTAGCGGCGATAGTTGCTCCGGTGAGGAAGTTGAGAAGCTGTCGCCGAGACATTGAGGGACTTTGCATCGATAGACTGTCTTCCATGGATATCCTCCGATTTGTGTAAAAAAAATTTACGATTTGTTAATTAGTTTAATAGCTATTTGGCTATTTAGTCAAGCAATAAGTTGTATGAGATGTGCTTAACCTACTTCAGGTGCTGGTGATGCTTCGTAGAGGGCGACCCGAACCGATTGAGTGGACGCCAGTTGTTGATTGATGCAAGCGGGTCGCCCCTACAGGGTAAAGGTATTTCGTTTTGGCATCTCGCGTTCGTGGAGTGCGGCTCAGTCCATATAGATTGTAAATATAGTTACAAAGTTGTATAGTGTTAATAAACAGTGGTGTAATCATGGCTCATATTGTGGTAATCGGTGCGGGTATTGGCGGACTACCCACCGCTTACGAACTGCGGCATCTCCTGCCTCACGTCCACCAAATTACGTTAATTTGTGACAAACCTAAATTTACGTTTATTCCCTCTCTCCCGTGGGTTGCGTTCAATTTAACTCCACTCCAGCGAATTCAAGTAGATATTGCTTCTGTGGTAAAATCCCGTCAAATTGAGTTTGTTCAAGGTAAGGTAACGGATATTGACCCCCATGCTCAATGGTTAAGGGTGGGAGACAGAACTATTAATTATGACTATGTAGTGATTGCTACCGGAGCAGAATTAGCCCTAGATACCATACCAGGATTAGGACCTGATAACGGTTACACCCAATCGGTGTGCAATCCTCACCATGCTTTGATGGCAAAAGAAGCGTGGGCGAAATTTCTGGAAAATCCTGGACCCTTGGTTGTGGGGGCGGTTCCGGGTGCGAGTTGTATGGGACCGGCTTATGAGTTTGCCCTATTAGCCGATTGGATACTGCGGCGACAAGGATTGCGAGAAAAAGTACCGATTACGTTTGTCACCCCAGAACCTTATGGGGGTCATTTGGGAATTGGGGGTATGGCAGATTCGGCGGAATTGGTGACTGAATTAATGCGCCAACGGCAGATTGAGGTGATTGAGAATGCTGAAATTACTGCCATTCATCCCCAACAGATCACCTTAGCAGAAGGTCATAGGCTACCATTCCATTACGCCATGCTGCTACCGCCGTTCCGGGGACCAAGCTTTGTCCGAGATGTCCCTGGGTTGAGTGATCACAAGGGTTTTCTACCTGTATTACCGACGTATCAGCATCCCTCATTTCCCTCTATCTATAGTGCGGGAGTGGTTGTGCAGTTATCGCCACCGGAAAAGACACCATTGCCTATCGGTGTGCCAAAAACGGGGCAAATGGCGGAGGCGATGGGTATGGCGGTGGCGCACAATATTGCCAGAGAATTGGGTGTGATTCAAGCGGCATCGGTGACGCCAACCTTAGCAGCGATTTGTATGGCGGATTTTGGTGATACAGGAATTGTCTTCTTAGCTGATCCCGTTTTACCTAATCCCAAAACAGGTCAACGGCGACGTGCGATCGCCAAACGCGGTCGTTGGGTAAGCTGGTTAAAGATTGCCTTTGAGCGATTTTTCTTAACTAAGATGCGATGGGGGTTATCTGTACCTTGGTTTGAGCGTTGGGGTCTGCGTTTGTTGGGCTTTTCGCTGGTAGAACCCATTCCAGTATCAAAGGATTATACAATTGAGTCAAGTTTGCAAGCGAGATAAGCGATTCAAATCCTGCATCATCCTCAATCAGCCGATTGGATGTAGGGTAGGTAAAATTTATACAACTTGAAACGCTTGTGGTATCGTTAGTTGAGTTATGTTTCAATGCAGCTCGCTACTTCATTGTCAGAGCATACGAGGACGGTATAGAAGCTGAAATGACCAATATGAAGGTTCAAAAGCTTCTGTATTATGTACAAAGTCTACATTTAGCCTTGTACGATGAGCCATTGTTTGATGAAGAAATCCAAGCATGGCGATACGGTTCTGTTTGTCCTCCTGCTTATAGATTTTACAGTAAATTTGAAGCTGAACAATTACCCATTCCTACCAAGGATGCTTCGCTTTTTGTTTCATGGGGGATTTAGGGGGATCGACAATGTACAGCATAGCCGAGCAAACTGCTGTAATTCCATTTTAGCAAGGCTTTGTATTTCAATTCTGTGCTGCTCAGGTGACTATTGGGGTATAAAACCTAGGTAAGCTGTCATGCATTTAAATTGGGTATTAGTAGCGAGCAAGATGCAAAGCCTGCGGCATGGCTTCGCTAAACGCACTACAAGGCTTTCGCCATTATTAGACATTAAGGTTTAAATGCCGAACAGCTTAGAGCTAGCATGGGAGTTCTTGAAACTAACCATTTTGCAGAGTAAGTCCGGAAGAGTCAGAATCAAGTTATACTAAAACATAAAGTTGAACAACTAAGAGGCGGTAAGTGCAATGGTTCAAAAAATTGCCCTCTTTAATCACAAAGGCGGAGTTAGCAAAACTACAACCACATTTAATCTTGGTTGGATGCTTGCCTCAAAGGGAAAAACAGTAATTCTTGTAGATACTGACCCCCAGTGTAATTTAACGGGTATGGCTTTAGGGCAAGGAACAGAGAGCGGCGAGGAAAGAATTGAGGCGATTTACAGTACAGATTCAAATATTAGAACAGGGCTAGCACCAGCATTTGAGTCACAGCCCAGGGCTATTGAGGCAGTAGATTGCATTCCCATTGAGGGACAAGAACGACTGTTTTTATTGCCTGGTCATGTTGGTTTTGCAGAATATGAAGCCACGTTGGGAATTGCTCAAGAGTTAGGTAGCTCAATTCAGGGTCTCAAAAACTTACCCGGCTCTATCACAGATTTATTAGATAAAACGGCTAAAAAGTTTAGTGCAGATTACATTTTGATTGATATGACTCCCAGCTTAGGAGCAATCAATCAAAATTTACTAATGACCAGTGACTTTTTTATAGTACCGACTACTGCCGATTTATTTTCTGTAATGGCAATTGATTCATTAGCTAAAATTTTACCTAAATGGTATGCCTGGGCGAAACAGGCTAGTTCGCTTCCTGTATTGAAAGCAGCATCCTATCCATTTCCTGATATTACACTACGCTTTTTAGGTATTATTGTCCAAAACTTTCGGATTATTCGCGGCCATGAAACTGCTGCTCTTGAAACATGGATGCGAAGAATTGAACAGGATATTCCTAAAAAACTGATTCCCGTTCTGAGGCAAAATAACATGATGCTTCCCGATCAACTTTATAGGGAGAATGGTATTGATCAAAGTTACACTCTTACGAAAATTCCCGACTTTAATAGGTTAATCGCTCTGTCACAGGAGTATCAAGTACCCGTCTATGCCTTGACACCTGAGCAATTACGTTCTGCTAAATGGCAGGGCAATGTTATAGAAAAAGCTCAAGATAAGCAAGAACAATTTGAAAGCACATTTTCGGATTTAGCCGATAAGATTATAGGACTCACTTCTCCTTCCTATGCAGTCAGCGCTTGATCAATTCCGAATCAGCATTGTTCGTGTTCGAGAGCTGATTTCTCTTCACAACTCTGTCAAGGCTCAATCTACTACCGCTCTAGATTTGTCAGATATTTTGAGAGCTGCTCTAGTTCTAGCTGTGAGCGCCTTGGATTACTATATCCATGAAGTTGTAACTCTAGGAATGCTAGAAATTCACAGGGGTCAGCGTTCCGAACCTAATCCTCCACGCAACAGTTCTCAATCTGCATTTTCTCGTTTTCAAGTTTCCCTAGGTGGCGCACGACAAGAACGATTGATAGCGATGGATATTGCATCCTGGTTAGAGAATGAAATTCAACAAAGTCAAGGTTCCTCATTTTTGCAGCAATCTCACACAGTTTCGGCTTTGCTCCCAGTTATATCAAGTGGCATTTTGAACAGACTGAATAATGCCTCTTGGCTAGAAGATAAAGTTCGAGAACGTCTTAGCTATCAAAGCTTTCAGCAACCTGAAAAAATAGCCGATGCCATTCGACTAATTTCAGATAAAAAATTGTGGGAAGAGGTTGCTCAGAAGTTTGGCAGATCCGCCAAAGATGTTAAACAACAACTGAGTGCGATAGTTGATCGTAGAAACAAAATTGCTCATGAAGCTGATATAGATCCTACATATAATATCGGAAGCCGCTGGTACATTGATGAAATTCTCGTCAGCGATGCAGTTAATTTTGTTGAGCAGGTTATTGAGACTATTCACCAAATCCTCTAAGTGTACGTGTAATCGGTGTATTTGAGTATAAGTTATTGTTTACTGCCAAATTTAATCAAGGATAACTCGGAAACTTCAAAGTTATTAAATATGCCACCTTATCTCGACGCCAGCAAGGTTAAGGTATGAACCCAATCCTGCCACCGTAGCGCTGTGATAGACTCAACATCAGACCAGCTCGGTTTGTTTAAGTAAACTATGCCTGTAAAAACCAAATCTCACGCATTCTCTCTCTTGCATGAACATCAACAACAATTGAATGGCGTGCGATCGCGGGAATGCGTGACCGCTTAATCCATAACTACTTCGGCATTGATTACGATATTGTGTGGGACGAAGATATGATGAAATGTAAAGTTGTCCTACTATGAGTCAGACCGAATGCCCTCTGCTGTTTGTGTCCAACACGTTCAAAAAACCTACGATAAAATTCCTGTGGTTAATGACCTCTCCTTCACTATCGAATCGGGAGAGATATTTGGTCTACTCGGTCCCAACGGTGCGGGGAAATCGACGACAATTCGCATGTTAACCACCTTAACCCGACCCACCGAAGGGCAAATTGAGATTGCAGGTTACAATGTGGTGCGCCAACCGGCTGAAGTTAAGCAAAATATTGGTGTCGTGTTGCAACAAACCAGTGTTGATAACGACCTGACCGTTTGGGAGAATATGGAACTCCACGGACGTTTGCACCACATTGCCAATCCCCGACGGCAAACCCTGATTAACCAGTGGTTGGAGTACGTAGAATTAGCCCAAAGGCGGGATTCGCCCGTCAAAACCCTATCCGGTGGGATGAAGCGTCGCCTGCAAATTGCTAGGGCGCTACTGCACCAACCCAAAATTCTATTTTTAGATGAACCCACGGTGGGACTTGATCCCCAAACCCGTCGCCGCCTGTGGGAGATTATTCGCGATTTAAACCGCCAAGGGATGACTATGCTGCTGACGACGCATTATATGGACGAGGTGGAGGTATTGTGTGATGCGTATGGGGCAAGTCAGCCAGGACGCATCGGGATTATGGACTGTGGTAAGCTAATTGAGCTGGGAACCCTGCAACAACTGAAAGCTAACCATGGTGAAGGGTTACTGATGAAACAAATTGGCGATCGCTTCGAGTATAAGTTCTTTCCCACTCTAGATGATGCCAATGCCTACCTTGACAGCTTACCGGATAAAACGGGTATGATGGTTCGTCCCTCAAATTTAGAAGATATCTTTGTGGAACTGACGGGACGACAACTCGATTGATGAGCATTTCGGTACTTGCCAATCCCTAATCCCCAATCCTTAATCCCTCATCACTCAACACTCGGTAAGGGCGGGTTTTGAACCCAAGTTATCGTCAACAGCTTGAGCGAACTCCCTAAACCCGCCCCTACACATTCAACACTCAAAACGTCCCCAATCCCCAATGCCTCGTCTAGCGACCCAAATTGAAGCGATTCTATACTTAAAGGGCAAACCCTTGTCCCTGACGGAAATTGCTGAGTGCGCCAGATGCGATCGCTCGGCGGTAGAAGATGCTTTAATTGAACTGATGTCAGACTATGCCTATCGAGACAGCGCCCTAGAAGTCGTCGAGACGCCAAAGGGCTATAGCTTGCAGTTACGGGCTTCATTTGCTACGTTAATGCAAAGTCTAGTGCCTGCTGAATTAGGTGTAGGAGCATTGAGAACCTTAGCAGCGATCGCAATCAAACAACCTATTGCTCAAACTGAACTGATCGACTTACGCGGTAGTGGTGCCTATCAGCATGTTCAAGAACTCATCTCCCTCGGATTTGTCAGCAGACGCCGACAAACTGATGGTCGTTCCTACTGGTTGCAAGTCACCAATAAATTTCATCAACACTTTGAACTCGATAACCTCCTACCGTCCCTACGGACATCCTCTCAATCCTAAGCACCACTTCATTTGAGCTTATCCTTCAGCCACAAGGACAATCCTGAATTTCTTCCTTAAGAACTAGGACTGTTGAACCAAAGCACCAAGTCGGTAGCTAGTACAATCGTTTAGAGTAGAAACAAGTAAGTCACATCTTTTAATTTCTAATGGTATTTAACTCTGACTTCCTCAATTCTCCCCCTGAAGATGACGCAACCAACCAACTCCTGAACTATCTCCAACACCAATCCCCCGATGTGCTGTCCCAGGTTGCCAAATCTGCCAGCCCGGAAATTCAGCAAATCATTTCCCAGAATGTCCAAGGACTGGTGGGCATGCTTCCATCTGAGAGTTTTAATGTACAAGTTACCACAGATCGCGAAAACTTAGCTGGATTGTTGGCTTCGGCGATGATGACGGGCTATTTTCTACGTCGCATGGAACAACGCATGGAACTCGAAGACAACATGACTGACACGATGAATTGGCATGGGAAATCCCATTACAACGACCACTCCAACGGTTCTTCCTTCTAAACCAATTCCTGTAAAAGCCTAAAAGTCATGGAAAAGCTATTCCCCCGTCTATGAAGACGGGAGGCGGGGGATTGGGCTGCCGTAAAGGGCAGTCGTTTTTGGGTGATTTATTAGCATAGCGCAGCGGAAGTAACTCGCCAGTTAACCCTAGACGAAAAAGCAGATACCAGAAACAAGTGCAGCCTTGGAGCCTTTACATCTCAGGTAGCGGCAAAGCGAGTATAATCAATACGATGCATTACTGTATGGCTAATCTTTAAATCCAGCCAAATTTTCCTAACATGAACAACTTATTGCCAATTATTACCGGATTTGTTTTAATCTACGCTTTACTCGTTTTGGTGGGTGGCGTAATCGGGTATGTCAAAGCCAAAAGCCAAAAATCCCTAATTTCGGGTATCAGTAGTGGTCTGGGACTTTTGGTGGCTTGGTGGCTTTGTCGGATTATCCCCATTATGGGACTCGGACTCGCCACCTTAATTTCTCTAGTGTTATTTATCGTTTTTATTATTCGCCTTTTCCGCACCCGCAGCTTTATGCCTTCTGGCATGATGATGGTTTTTTCGCTAATGGCTACGGTACTCTTTTCTGTAGGATTATTAGCAGCAGAGGGTTTCTTGCAATAGAAGATGATCTTTTCTCAATAACCCGGACGCTCAAGCAAAGTAGCAGGCGATAAGATGAGAAAATCTTTTAAAACTCCTTATGTTGTACTTCCTATCTTATTGGGCTGCTGCTTTTTCGTTTATTTCCTAAGTTCGGGTCAATATCCTTGGCTCAAATCCTTTTCTTTAGATATTGCCTCAGAAATTACTGGCATTCTAATTGTCGTCTTTTCGATTGATCGGGTCATTGCGATCGATCAAGAAAATCAACGCAGAAAACTAGAAGGTGTGGCATTCCTGCAACTAAGGAGACCGCTTCGGCGTCACTTTTATTTATTTTTTAATATGTTTAAGGCGGCTATTGCCGAAAAACCCGATAAAAATTATCAAACAGTCGTTGACTTATTTGATCATACATTTTTTGAAGAATTAGCGTTTCTCGATTTTTCAAAACCAGCCCCTGTCTTGGGCGCAATTGAAGCGGATTGGTCAGATTATCTATTACGTGAATGCTCGCAGTTTAAGGATTCCTTAAACCGCACTATGGAAAAATACTGTTTATTTTTACAACCTGAACTCATTGAATTGATGGAAGAAGTTATTAATTCTCCATTTCTGTGGATTGTCTTCAATGCGCCTGTAATTCGGCAATTCAGTGCAAAAAATAATACATCGAATTCTTATAATTTATTAGCCAGACAAGAAATTCGGGATTTACTGAAAGAGTATATTCAACTTATTACAGCGTTATTAGAGCAATATAATCAAAGAGTTCCTGAAGACAAGCAAATTAAAATTTCTGATGAATTATGGGCAAAGGAAGTTCTACCAAAAATTGGTAGTGGTCGAATCTAAGTAGGTGGACAGAATTAACGTGAACGGTGAAGAACTCGCTTCGCGAGAAGCAAGCTACGTCATTCGTCATCATCGCTCTTCGAGAAGTAAGCTAAGTCTAAATAATTCATAAGCCCTAATTCATTCTATTAAACGACTCGAATCCATCCCCGATGTAAACCTTCATAAATCCGTTCAACTAAGTGTTCCTCTTCCATTGAGAGTGATTGTTTCGATAAAAGGGCTGACATAAACAGTTGTTGATCAATCCAGCTAATTTGACGCATATCAATAATGCGATGGGCAATTTGCTGGACGGGAAATTTGGGAAAGCAAACTTGAGCAGATTTCATTGGGTCTTTGGCAACGTGGTGTATCTCTCCTTGTATAAAATATATTAAAGAACTTATCGATTTTTTAACGTGATCAAATCAGCAGATTGTCAGTGATTATGACTTAACCAAAATTGTGATAAGTATTTATTCGCCAAGTGATGCTTCCTGAGGAAGGATTATGATAAGTTTGTCTTCTTTAAGTGATCTAAATCACAAAATGCTGGGAATGACTATGCAACTTACAGCAGATTTCAGGTTGATGAGGTACAGTCTCTAAGCAAGATCCCCGACTTCTTCAAGAAGTCGGGGATCTGTCTGTGTACCTCACTTACTACCAAAAGCGCTGTATCAATCAATATGACCTAAAACCCTTACAAAGGACAAATGACAAATGACAAATGACGATCTCCACCGTTAACTTTAATTGCCCCCACCTACTTATACCTTTTGTTGCCAATACTTAAATGCTTTGACCTGACCTAATTCTAATAGGTGCGAGTCTCTTAGGGTGAGGGTAAGGGTTGGCGGCGAGGGTTCAACTCCCAAGGCGGCGATGATTTGATGACCTAAGACTCGTCCGAGTCGTGGCGGTACAGCATTCCCTACCTGTCGAAATCCGTGCCATTTCGTAACATGAAAGCGAAACCAGTCCGGAAATGAATGTAAACGTGCGGCTTCTCGGACTGAAATTACCCGTGGATAGTTAGGATGAATGGGACGGGGGGAGGTATAGCTACCCCGATCATATCCAGTACCTGCTCGTAGAGTGTAGCAGGGTTTGTCCCAGTCTAGGCGTTGTAGGCGACTAATGGCTTCCAATTGACCCGGTGGTGTTTGATTAAACCGTTCAATAGAGGCTGGATTATGTCGGGTTCGCTTAGAACTGGTTAAGAGGAACGGATTCCATTGGCGGGGATGGGCGAAATTAAAGGGATCGGTGATGATATTTCGTAGTTTTTCTACGTAAGGCATCGCTAATGCCTGGAGTAATTGTAACTGGGGGAGTGTCAGTTCTACCCAGTCTAAGGTCTGGAGTTCAGTAAAATCATCTAAATTCGGTAAATCCGCGATCGCATCTTGAACAGTACAAAATTCGGAGGGTGATTGCAATTGAGGTTGAGGATAGGTTAAAGGTTTAACGCCCACCTGATTTCCCAACACAAATAACCGTTGTCGCTGCTGCGGGACACCGAAATTAACCGCGTTGAGGACTTGGATGGGTTGAGTTATCTCATATCCGGCGGCGTTAAACTCCCATTGCAACCGATTCAATAAGTCTTGGTATTTTTTCCACCCTAAACCCGGAACATTCTCCATGAGAAAATAACGAGGCTGGAGTTCTTTGACCAAGCGACAGAACTCAAAGACTAAAAGGTTACGTTTGTCACAAACCTGACGTTTCCCCATGACAGAGAATCCCTGACAAGGGGGTCCACCAAATACTAAGTCTATGTCCATCCTGTCGCGATCGCTCACCCGAACCGGACGTTTTCGGCGATCGCACCAATCCTGCAAGGCTTTCTGGATATGGGTTCCCGTCAACTCAGTCACATCAGCGCACAAGACATGAGTCTGGGGAAAGTTAAACTTATAGACAGCCGCGTGAATCGGGTCTTTTTCCACGGCGATCGCCACATCAAACCCCGCCTGTTCGATTCCCAAGGAAAACCCACCAACACCTGCAAATAAATCAATGGCGACAGGTCGATACCCTAATTTTGCCATCCCCTCATCCGTTGTTTTATATCAAGTTGCAGTCTAATGTACAATCTTCTGCCTTTTTATCCTAACCTTCAGACGTTAGAGGTAACGTCTCCATCTGACTGATAATTTCCAATAATAAAAGTCCCAAACTCTTGTTCAACGCCGCATTACTTTCAGGACAACTGTGCTGCATCAAACAGCGAGGACAACCCTGATCACAGTCACACCCTTCTGCTAACACCTTAGCTTTGAACGCAAAGTCCCAGAAGCGATGAAAAATAGCCTCAGATACCCCATTTCCCCCTGGTGTTGTATCAAACCAATAGCCAATTGTGGGTAAGGTGTGTTGACGGTTGGGTTTGTTCACGATTAGACTATTTACCTCTTGAGTCTCACTCAAAATTAATAAGGGTACAGCCAAATTAATTTGGTGGGTAATAGAATGTAACGCAATCCGTTCGGGTGGACAAGACCACAGACAGGTATAGTCACTCGGAATATTCTTCCCATACTGCTGAATCAATTTTTGTTTGATTCCTTTAACCTGTTGAGTCAAATAGTCCTGAATCGGTTGATTAACTTCAATTTGCAGTACAGGTGCTTCCAGTCGAGTTAAATAAGGCTGCTCAAAATTCACCGTTTTAATCCGTTTCTGGATTTCAGCAAACCGTGTCCTGCGCCGACAGTCTGGACATTGAGCTTCTTTGACAGGTGTATGATACCGCCGACATTGAAAATTTTGGCAGGTTTTGTCGTATTCTAGACTGTAGAGTGTATATCCATTAACGTAATCGGTAATTTCTCCCCAACCCAGAATTAGGCGTATTCGTCCTTCCGGAATTCTTGTTGGCAAAATCTTCGGTTCAGCTAAGTAAGATTTGAGTTCAATCTCAGTTTCTTGTTCCGCACGAGTTAACTGCTGGGGATCTTCAGCTAGAGGTTTTAAAATTGCCTGTTGATTTTCCAAATCCAGACTTTGACAAGAATACCAAACCCGATCGCCCCAAGGTGACTGATGCTGATAAATTGCCTCAGGAAAGACTTCTCGCTGGGCGTGCTTTTCATCCAATTCCTCAAATTCTTCTCCCGTCTGTTGATCCACTAATGTCACCGTAAAATGGTTCGTTCCTCGCATTTGCACGTCTTTATGGGGATAAGGTTTCGTCCACAAGTGCTGGTGGCGAGAGAGGGATAACTGGTTTTGATTCATCAACTGAATAGCAATGTCTGCGGCGGACTGACCAAAATACTGATAGAATTTCTCCAACGGAATACCACTCTCACAAGCCCCACAAAGTAAATGCTGTTTGAGGAAGACTTGATAATCGGGATTACATACCGCACTTTCAACTTCACCTCTTAACAATAAGTCCGGGTTATTCCCATAAAAATAATCCAAGGCGTTTTGGGCAATGGGCAGAAAAATCACTAAACCAGGGCTTTTTCGTCCCGCCCTTCCTTGACGTTGACGTAACTGCATCAGTGAACCGGGATAACCGCGCAGTAAGCAACAATCCAGTTCTGGAATATCAATCCCTGCTTCTAAGGCTGAGGTTGCCAGAATAATGCTAATTTCTCCCGCACTCAGTTGCTGAATAATTTGGCGACGATGATGAGATTTAAGGGAACCATAAAATATTCTCACTTGGGATTTAAGGTAACCTTGTCCCCGTTGTTCTAGATGTTCTTGGATCTGGTTTAAGAGAGATTTGAGGGAAATGCGACTATTACAAAAAACAATCCCCTTTAATCCTTGCTCTAACCAAGACAAGACAATCGCACACGAGTCAATATTGGCATACTTAGACGGGGCTAAACAGAGGGTTGTCCGCGCCGCCGTTGCTGCACCACTGTTCTCGATTAGCGATAAATTTCCCCGTCTTCCACTAAAGGTTTCGGCTAATTCCCCTGGATTGCCAATTGTTGCCGTGGCAAAGATATGTTGTAATTGAGTGGAATCTCCACCACTTTGATCGATCGCTAATCGCAACCGTCGCATTAGATTGGCAAAGTGAGCGCCAAAACTACCGCGATAAGTATGGGCTTCATCAATCACCAAATAACACAGATTTCTCAGAAACCATTGCCACGACTGCCATTGGGGTTTAAAAAGTTTAAAAAGTTGATGGTGGAGTAAGTCAGGGGTGATACAAACAATTTGCGGCGATTGTTCTAATAATTTAATCCGTTCAGCCATGGGAACATCTCCCGTCAGCATCACTACATTAATCCGCTGAAACTTCGGGATTAGGTCAATAATGTCGTGAATTTGCCGCAACTGATCCACCGCCAACGCCTTTAAGGGAAAAATAAATAGGGCGGTGCTGTGGGGATTGATCAGACAGGTTTCCAGAATTGGGAGAAGAAACGCCAGAGTTTTGCCACTGGCTGTTGGGGTTGAGAGTAAAATATCCCCCCCTTGACGCAACGCCTGTAATGAGGCGTACTGATGAGACCATAGAGAGTTAATTCCAATGGTATTTAAGGCGTAGTGGAGAACCTTGGGTAAATTCTGGGGTAAAGGTTCCGCCTTTTCCTGGGAAGCGGGAGTAATTTCTACAGCGGTTAATTTTTCTGCATCGAGTAGGCTTTGAGCGATCGCACGAAATGCAGGGGGTTGAATCGCGGCGATGTCGGCTTCACTGACTTGGGGAGTTGCTGACGGAGATAATGCAGGGGTTGAAGATAGGATAGGATGGCTGGGTTCAATTGACTCATGCTGTCGAATTTCTAGGTAAGCGCATTCCAAGTGCGTTTCTATCTCGGCTCGTTGATCGGGAAACGCGGCGGTGTAGACGGTTAAAGCGGCTTCCAATCGTTGAATGGCTTGGCGTAGGTTCCTGATGCGATCGCCTTTATTCCGCTCTAAATAAATTAACCCCAAATAATAGTTAGTTTCCGCCCAATCCTGGGGATCATCAGCCTGAGTGAAAACCTGAGCCGCAATTTCGTAGCTAATGCGGACAATTTCCAGATGATCCGTGCGATCGCCGCCGGGAAACTGGTTAATAAACTGACTAATTCCCCGCAGGCGTCTTGCCAGATCCGGCTTGTGACGATCATCCAATTCAGCCAACCTTGCGATCGCCCATTCCTGTAGCACCAGGGCAAACCTCTCATTCAGCTTATCAGAGTTCTCTGCCAGGAACGTATGCACCACAGATACATCCTCGTTGCTGGGTAAAGTAATCAACAACAATTGGTGGAGAAACGTCTTCAGGGTTTCCCAGTTTGGATCAGCCATGATCTAAGCCAGCATTCTGCCAGCGCGTTATTCCTATCAGGTCTGCTTGTTCAATTATTGTACAGTAGGGGATAAGGAAAGCTTCGGTTAACCTTCAATCCCACCAATAGGACATCACCACCGCGTCGCGATCGCGTTGCATTTCCTGATCCGAAACCCCAGCTTCTAATCGAGCCATCAGTCGCCGTTTGAGTCGCCAAGTGTAGTCTTCATTTGTACCATCGGTTATATCTACTGAGTCAGCTCGCCACTTTTTGCCTAAGTCTAAAAGCTGAGACACGATTGTGTCTTGGTTTTCTGCCAGAATATAGAGTGTATCTGCTGGATAAGCGACAAAACGAAGAATACTGGTTTCCGGCATTGGACGATAGTTTGCCATTGCCAGAAGCGTATCAATCACACCGCCAAAGCTTAAACCATTTTCGTCGGGGGCAAAAATCGGTTTCGTGAACAGAAAACTTGCCCATAACGATGAGTTGTTGGCAAGATCTGTAATCACTTCCTCACCGTCAAACTCATTGAAGCGGCGTTGCCAAACTAGGGCAGCGAATAATTCTTGAGGGGAATAGGATTGAGCTATAAGTTTTATTTTGGCTAAGTCAAGCATTACTTTTAAATTATTGAAATCGGTGAAAATAAGCTAATGGTTTTGGATGTTTGTGCGTGACTGGGTATTCCTTAAAATGAGGCAATGTCTAAGCTGTTCGTTATTTAAAGCTTGTTGCCAAGAATAGCCGAATTCTTGTCGTGCAATTAATTGGCGACTTATACCCAATTTAAATGTATGACAGCTTAAGATATACCTTCGTTCATCCCAGCTCCAAGATTTGATCGTACATACCTACACAGTATGCCAATAAAATTGCTATGATGGTCAGTCGATGGGACTACTATAACATTGGTTCAGCCATCAAATCCGATGCTGTTCCAGACGTAGTCGGTTAGGGAAGCATCTCAATTCAGCACAATTAGTGGTAGTGGAAGCATTTTGTCACCTAGAATTTATGACTTATGCACGCCTCTACATAACCCTAATTGAATAAGGGCGGGTTTTGTTTTTCACTTATGGGTGAGAAAGGGCGGGTTTTGTTTTTCACTTATGGATGAGAAAGGGCGGGTTTTGTTTTTTACTTATGGGTGAGAAAGGGCGGGTTTTGTTTTTTACTTATGGGTCGAATAGCTGACTTTAGTCCCTAAACCCGCCCCTACAGAGTCCCTAAACCCGCCCCTACAGAGTCCCTAAACCCGCCCCTACAGAGTCCCTAAACCCACCCCTACAGAGTCCCTAAACCCTCTCCTACAGGGGAATACTTGGCTCCGAAGACAAATGACAAATGACGAATAACTATGTTCTGTCAATCTTACCCACCGTCTGCCCTTAAAATGCGCCGCCTATCTTTTTTTCGGAATTGGATGATTGTAGTCCTACTATTACTTTGGTGTACAAGCTGTTCATTTCAAGACTCAGAAGATATAAATTTAACACTCAACGCCCAAGCCGCAGGTCGTCCTGGACTCTACAGCTTGAGTGGCACAACTAATCTCCCTGATCAAAGTCAAATTACCGTAGCCGCAATTCGCGATTTACGGTTTCCGGATCAGGCGGTTTATCGCGATGAATCGTATTCTCCTTATTCCATTCTGGATCGTCAAGTGGTCAGAGTTGAGGACGGAAAATGGCAAGCTACGCTAAATTTATGGCAAGTAGCGCCCGATGGATATTTCCGAGAAGCATGGCAACTGGATCAATCGCCCATTGGTGATTCCTTGCAACCCTCTGCTGATGTATCGTTTGTGGCATTATTTGATCCACAGGGTCAACTGCCAACTGTAGAAAATCAAACCATCCAAACACCCGAACTTGAAGGTCAACTGGTTCGCTTTACGAACGAAGGTCAGCCTTATGTTAAAGTCACTCAAAGCCAACGGATTCCTTTGCCAACGGGTCGAAAAACTCCCCCTGTGGTTAAACCTGAAGATAGGAATTGGGGTTGGGGAACGCAGCGCTATGAACTTCCATCAAAACCCCCAACGCCTGGGAATGTACGTCCGCCGACGTTGAAAACTGAACAAACCAATCAACCGCTTTTGCCTTCAGAATTTTTGCGCTGATGGACAACAGAAGGCATTAATTGACACTCCTCGCCCTAAAGGGTCGAGGATTCTTCATTCATAGACCCAACTTGCCCAAGCAGGATTGCTCCAGCTAAGGTAGAGGTCGAATCTCCAGAAGCGTTCGAGTCTATGACCCAAGTTCCGCTATGCCCTAGCGTACTCAAGGCTAATTTTAGGATGTTAATGGCAGCATTCCAATCCCTATCTGTGGTGAACCCACATTGACAAACATGAGTCCGAGTTGATAGAGATTTTTTGACAACTGCACCACAGCTAGAGCATTTCTGGGAGGTATACGCTGGATTAACAGCAACCGTTACTTTACCCAACTTAGTCCCAAAATACTCTAGCCATTTCCTAAATTGATACCAACCCGCATCATTGATCGACTTGGCAGATCGACTTGGCAAGACAATGATTTTTAGCTAAATTCCCGCTCCTCAAGTCTTCATAGGCGACCAAATCGTTAGATTGGATAACGCAACGCGCTACTCTCTTCGCGTGTTCTTCACGTTGCCTACTTATTTTAAGGTGCACTCGTCCTAATCGATTAATGGCTTTCTTGCGGTTGGATGAGCCTTTCTTTTTACGAGAGACGCGCTTTTGTCTAAACTTTAAACGTTTCTCGCTCGTTCGATAAAATCTAGGGTTAGGTTCAGTATGCCCATTGGAGTCTGTGTAGAACTCTTTGAGTCCTACATCCAACCCAATCGCTTTACCTGTTGGTTGACTGTCTACTTTAACTTCTGCTTTGAGTGACGTACCCAGCGCTGCCCTTACGGGACAGCGTGGGCTTCTGATGCCTTGAATAAGGCGGTCAAAACTTCCTTCAAGGTACTATTAGTAGTGGAAGAAACCACTACAGGATTCCCTTTACGGCGTTTTAGGGTAGGGAACACGTCCAGCCCTACACGTTTTAGGTTGATAGCAGCATTAATGTCTCTATCAACCCAGATTTGCAACTGTTCATCCCAATACTCTCGAATCGAACAATCTGTGAATACAAACTCGTCTCGATAGCAGAGGATTTGGGAAGTATAAGCAGGATTCTTTTCAACGACCACAGCCCCAGCTTTTGCAGCTATGTAACTTAGCGTGGAAAAGAATTGTCCGAATGCAGCATCCAGCCAGGATTTGTTCAGTCCTGACTTTGCGGATTGCCCGTTGGGAAGGTATTTCCCGTCATCATCTTGTTTAGGTGCATTACGCTTGGTCAATCCTTTGAGGTTTAAGTCCTCACAGAAAAACACCTTCTTCCCGGTTCGCACCAATTTGTACGCACTCTTGTACTGGAAATCTTGACGACTCCTAGCAATGCGCTGATGAAACCTTGCTTCTCTTTTGGCTAGTTTACGGCGACGGCGAGACCCTTTATTTTTAGCGTTTCGCTTGGTCTGCAACTTCCCTAGCTTGTCGAGGTTTTTCCTCAGGGGCTTAAGAGAGGGGATGCTTTCACCTTCAGAGGTGGCAATATACACATCTTCGTTCAGGACAGCATCTAGTCCCATCGAATTGTCCCAAGTCGGGATTGTCTTATCTGGGGTAAAGTCTGGAACGGATGGGTCGTCTAAAATGAATGACACATACCAGCCGTCAGATTTGTTCGTAACACTGACCTGCTTGAGGTTAAAACCATCTGGTATCGGGCGATGAGTTCTCACCTTGACTAACCCAATCTTGGGAAGCCTTAGGTAGAGCCAACGACCGTTGACCGTGCAGAACTTCAACCACTCATTCTTTGCCCCATCAAAGACCATCGTGCGATAACGAGACTCGCTCTTAAACCGAGGCTTGCCAGAGCGTTTCCCATCCTTGTCCCCCTTGATGTATCGCTCGAATGCCTTGTCAACTCGCTTGCAGACATCCTGCAAGATAGTCGAATAGATATCACTGAAGTCTAAGAGTTCTCCTGACCATCTCACCAGTACCAAGTCTTCCTTGATGCTAGGTAGTTGATTCTTCTGGTTGTAGTAGTTGGGACGTTCCTTGAGTTCGGGCAAGTGACAAATCAGGGGACAGGAATTAACCGGACATCGGTTCTGCTCCCACCAATCCAGTCGTTCACCCAGCATCCGGTTGTACCAATAGCGACAAACCCTCAATCCATTGTTGAGGGAGATCTTTTGCTTGTCACTGGGATACAGGCGGTATTGGTAGGCTGTTTTCATGTCTTATATTGTACCGCACTATGGTTAAAAAGAAACGCTACAGGTCTAGTTCTCGCTCCGTCTCAGACCTTAAAGCACATTTAGTGCTGACGACCAAGTATCGAGCGAAGTGCATTAATGCTGCACTACTAGAACAGCTCGAAACCAGCATTAGGGGGCTGTGCGAAAAATGGGGAGTAACAGTGATTGAATTCAACGGAGAGGATGACCATGTTCATCTGCTGTTTTCTTATTACCCACAGATGCAACTTTCTAAGTTCATCAATAACTTGAAGACTGTTACTAGTGGTAAGGTTAACAAGGAGTTTTCTGAGCATCTGGCTCAGTTCTTTTGGAAAAAGGATGACGATAGCAAAAGGGAATTCTGGAATGACTCCTATGCTATTGAGTCTGTGGGTGGAGCGAATATCGAGGTTCTGGAACGATATATTCGCGGACAGAATGCACCTACTCGTTAATCACTCTCGGTATCGAACCCCAGTGATTAACCGCCTATCCATCCCAGCGCCGCCTTTCAGGACGGCGTGGGGCTTCCGGCGTTTTTGCTAAAAACTGAACGTAGTAGCCGTCTGCACGACGCACCAATCTAACCCGTTTGATTTGTTCAAGTTGATAGTAGTTTAAGTCCCACGTCCCTTTGAGTTTGAGCGAGCCTATTCCTTTTTGATCAGTGAAAGTAATCCGCTTGCGAGTTTCCGAGAGTTTCCACCCCGAAGTCTTATACTCCACTGAGCGAGTATTCTTCTTAAAGCGTGGATAACCTTTCTGGCCAAGAAGTCCTTTCCGACAATTATCGTAGAATCTGGCAATGGCAGAATAAGCTCTTTCAACAGATGCCTGACAAGCATGAGAGTTCAAAGCCTTAACATAAGGAAACTCAGCCCTTAACGCGGTGTTATAACGATACAAATCTTTTTGCCCTACCCCTGGGTTATCCATCCAATAGCGGACGCATTTATTCCGAACAAACTGAGCGGTTCTGATTGCTTCGTCTATTGCCGTGTATTGAGTTGTTTTCCCTTGAGCTTTGAACTCTAGTACAATCATTGACGTGGAAAACTTCTACATCAAAATTCTAACAGACAAAGGGAATAAAAGCCGTCCTAAAAGGACGGGGCTTGAATCCCATATTTTCGGTCACTGATAACCGAAGGACAAAATCCGCTCTTATTCCAATCCCTGATTTTTCGTATTGCCCAAGGGTTATTCTCGTCGCTCAATCACGAGTTTCAAACGAGCCACCAGCGCCCCGATCGCGCCGACAGCCGCGATGACGGGAAACAGCGTCACCCCAACGACTCCACCAACGACGCCAACGGTTAGGGGAATTTCGATTAAGATTTGATCTTCTTCATTCTTGACGATAATCCGGCGAATGTTACCCTGATGGATCAGTTCCCTGACCTTACCCACTAAGTCATCGCCACTAATGGTGAATTCTTCAACATTGACTTGGGTTGTGGTATCAACGTCGGGTTCAATAGACTGTAACTCATTTTCTAGAGGAACGGTGTTAGCGTTAATTTCCTCGACGCTTTCTTCTGTGCGAATTGGTTCGTTCATGGTTAAGCACTTGTATGTCACTATCTTTCAGGGTAGCGAACTCAGTTGCTGGAGAGTTCACCAGTTAGGTTGAATTGATTGGATAATTCGGGACACTATAAAGAAATCTCTACCGTATCGTTTGGCACAATACATCTATAGGTACTTGACAAGGAAAGGCAAAATGTATCCAAAACTGTTGGTTGTGTGTTTTTTCCTGACTGGATTAGGATTAGCGACTCCCATCCGGGCAGAAAATGCGGATCAGGTTCGCCAATTATTGGAAACTGGAACCTGTCGCCGATGTGCTTTGGAAGGGGCGAATTTGAGAGATGCAGACTTGAGACTCGCTGATCTGAGAGATACTGATTTGAGAGATGCGGATTTAAGAGGGGCGGATCTCAGAGAAGCCGACTTGAGGCGGGCAGATTTGACCGATGCGAATCTCAAAGGGGCTGATTTGAGGGGGACTTATTTGAGATTAACGAATTTGACTGATGCGAATCTGAAACGGGCGAACCTTTGCGGTGTGATTATGCCCGATGGCGAAACCTCTGAGCAGGGATGTGAGGAGTAGCCCGGAGTTCAAACTCCGGGCTAAAAGCTCAAGTCCATTCAAATGGACTAACTTCAGGGCAAACCCTAAATAGGGGTTGCTAAATAAGTGTTGTGGTGAGGGGAAGCAGGGGAAGCAGGGGAAAGTCTTGCAAATTTAGGAGGTTTTAACATTAGTAATGAGTGATTTAATTCAGCAAACGGTAATTCTCGGCGGTGGGTTTACCGGACTGTTTACTGCCATACATTTAAGCCGTTCCAATTATCCGCGCTCAGTTATTCTTATCGATCGCGAAGAACGTTTTCGCTTTAAACCCCTTCTCTATGAGTATTTCAGTGGTCAAATGGAGGAGCCAGAGGTCATGCCTCGTTTTGAGGAGTTACTTAAAGGTAGCGGCGTGACTTTCGTGCAAGATGTGGTGCAAACCATTGACCTGCACCAGAATCGAGTTACGTTAGCCTCAGGAACCTCTTGCCCTTACAGCAATTTGGTTTTAGCTTTAGGCAGCGTCACGGGCTATTTTGGCGTTGAGGGGGCAAAGGAGAATGCTTTGCCATTTCGGGAAGGAAAAGATGCGATCGCACTAGATCAGCGCTTACGGGAATGCCTGATCCAAGCGATGCAAACCCAAGACAGGGAACAACGCCGCCGACTGTTAACCTTTGCCATCATTGGGGGTGATCCGACGGGAGTTGAATTAGCCGCAACCTTAGCTGATTTACTGCCACCTTGGTATGAGGCAATGGGGGGTCAATCCCAAGAAATTCGGGTGGTACTGCTCAATCGTGGACGCGAAATTCTCAAAGGTGACATTAATGATCCCCTGCGAGACACAGCACACAAGGAGTTGCAAAACCGTGCGGTTAAGGTGGAATTGCTTAACGAGGCACAAGCGACTGCTGTTCGCCCGGATTCCTTGGACTATGAACAGGGGGATAAGGTGGAAACCTTACCCGCTGCAACGATTGTGTGGACAGCCGGGACTTCCACCCATCCTTTAATTAAGGACTTACCCATTGCTGAGGAAAAGCGCGATCGCAAAGGTCGTCCCTTGGTTAAACCAACCCTGCAACTGTTAGAGTTTCCCGACGTTTTCGCGGGCGGTGATTGCGCGGCTGTGGAGGGCAAATCCCTACCGCCGACAGCACAGGTAGCGCATCAACAGGGAGACGCGATCGCGTCTAATCTCCAAGCCTTAGCCAAAGGCAGAGAACCCAAGCCTGCTGACGTTAGCATCAGAGGCACACTGATGAAACTAGGGTTAGAAGAGGCGGCGGCAAACATCTCGAATCAGGTTGAGGTGGATGGCGAAATCGGACATTTAATTCGCCAAGGCACTTATATAAATATCTTGCCCACACCCCTACGAGATTTTAAGTTGACAGCGAAATGGTTCACAGAGGACGTTTATCAGGAATATTTAGAACCCAAGGTAACCGGAAAAACCGCGAAAGTTGTGGCGGGTGCCGTTGTGGGTACACTGATTGCCAGAAAATTGCTCAAAGGATTAGGGGACGAGGATAAAAAGTGAAGTCAAAAACCTGAAGGTGAGGAAGTTTTGAGTGTTGATTGTGTAGGGGCGGGTTTTATAGCGCTACGCGCTAGGCAATGGGCAATAGGCAACACCTCGGCTTACCTCGGCTCCGCTCGGTAACACGCTCGGTGTTTCATGGGCAATAGTTATGCTATTATTAATTAGAAAAAAACCAATTAAAACTCAAAAAGGTTATGAGTTTAACTCCTGACTTACTCAACCGAATTACGCAAAATCCTGGTCAATGTGGTGGTCGTCCCTGTATTCGAGGAATGCGAATTCGAGTCACCGATATTTTAGAGATGTTGGCAGAAAATGTTAGCATTTCTGAAATTCTAGAAGACTTCCCTGATTTAGAACTAGCAGATATTCAAGCTTGTTTAGTCTTTGCAGCACGACGTAAGGATAAACCAGTCAGGAGCAATAGTGATGAATACAAAAGCGTTACAGGGTCAGGTTGCTTTAGTAACAGGGGCAAGTTCAGGAATTGGCAAAGCCATTGCGATCGCGTTTGCCGAAGCTGGCGCTAAAGTTGGCGTGAACTACCGCAGTAGCGCAGAAGATGCGGAACAAATTGTCTCAGGCATTCGCGAAAAAGGAGGAGAAGCGGTTGCTTTACAGGCAAATGTTGCCAAAGAGGATCAAGTGCAGCGCCTGTTCTCTGAGTTAATTGAAACCTACGGCACGATTGATATTCTCGTCAACAATGCGGGGCTTCAGAAAGACGCCAACTTTATCGATATGTCCCTGGAGGATTGGCAATTAGTTATTGATGTTAATCTAACCGGACAATTTCTCTGTGCGCGGGAAGCTGCCAAGGAATTTATCCGCCGAGGTGTTGTTGAAGAACGCTCTTGTGCCGCAGGTAAAATTATTTGCATCAGTTCCGTTCATGAAAAAATTCCTTGGGCAACCCATGCGAATTATGCGGCATCTAAAGGAGGTATTAATATGTTGATGCGAACCATAGCACAAGAGTTAGCCCCGCACAAAATTCGTGTTAACAGTATCGCTCCGGGGGCGATTAAAACTCCGATTAATCGTCAGGACTGGGAAAATGAAGAAGCCAAAGCCGAGTTACTCAATTTGATTCCCTATCAACGGATTGGCAAGCCTGAAGATGTTGCGAGGATGGCGGTTTGGTTGGCTTCTGATGACTCGGATTATGTCGTCGGAGAGACGTTATTTATCGATGGAGGAATGATGCTCTATCCGGGCTTTGCTGAAGGGTGATAGAGTCAATTAGGTCGGGTGGGCATTGCCCACCCCATCGATTTCTACACCGAAAAAAGGTGAACAGCGCAGTGTGGAGTGGACATGAGAACGTCTAAGTGGGTGATTTTGGAACTCTTAGGTATATTGTGTGCGATCGCGCTCATCTATTTTTCCCCGAAACCTCAATCTGCTATTCCCCAGGAACCCAGTTACGCCCTGAGTCAGCCAGCGAGAAATCAACCGCTTTTTTATCCCCTTAAACAAAACATTGACCCAAAATTATATCACTCTGTCGGGGATTGGGTGGGACGATTAATTTTACCCTCCCGGTTATCCAATGTTCCGGTATTGGAGATTTTTAGTCTTGGCGGGATTGTTAGGAATTGCCTGTGCGGTTGCTTATGGTGTGACGCGATCGCTTTGGTCTGCTGTTAGTTTACACTGGCTAGCAGTGATTATTTGGCTATTTGTTTTCGGGGGAAAGGGTAAACTCCACCTCAAACCGAGTGAGATGTTGCACGAGTCGCACTAACGTTTACGCCGATAGAGGGTTATGAAGATTCGGATTGCTCAAGCCTCGGATAGTCCCGAATTAGCCAAACTGTACCAAGAAACGGTACTCGCGATCGCGCCTCAATTCTACTCTGATGCTCAAACCCATAGCTGGGCGTCGTTTGCTGAGGATACGGTTGGGTTTCGGGCGTTCATTTTGTCAGGGACAACATTTGTGGCAGTGGATGAAACCGGGATTCTCGGCTTTGCGGGAATAGCTGATAATGGTCATATTCTCTCAGCTTATGTGCGGCGCGATCGCATCCATCAAGGGATTGGTTCTCAACTGATGGACATTCTCTTGGATTATGCTAAATGTCACAGGATTCAGCGCTTATATGCAGAAGCGAGTGAGTTTAGTTTGGGGTTGTTTAAAAGGTTTGGTTTTCAGGTTTATAATACGGAGATTGTCGAGCGTCAAGGGGTGGAGTTTCAGCGTTATTTGGTTGAACGGTTCATCCTCATCCCTTAACGTTTCCAGCTTTGCATCGCAGGTACACGGATTACGGTACAGAGTTTGAGAGAATAGGACACGGCAATGCCCACCCTACTCAATCGCCTGTTGTAGGTTTGCTTTATTAACCGAAAGTCCCAAGGTTTCCAGGGATGCAAGATTCGTCGCCAATAATTCCTCCACCATTGCATTCACCTTACCTGAGACAAGATCACGCCACCCCTGACGCTGTAGGGAATGTCCATCCTGCTTACACCATTGTGCGATCGCCTCAGATAGATCTTCTATCTTATCGGGTAACGGTTCAATTAACTCAGCCAAATCAGCCAAGTCTTGAGGCGAAAAAAGCGATCGTTGATGCTGTAACAGTTCAATAAACGCCATAACATTTTGTTGGGCAAATAACCGTGCGGCTTGTTGAACCACTTCCCCAGGCAAATCTAATCCTTCAGCAATCATCTCCTCACTCAACCCTAACTGCATTAGGCGGGGTATAGCTTTTAACTTGGCTTTTTTCTCACCTTCTTCTTGCGCTTCCTGATAAACCTTGGTTTGTTTGAGTTCACTTAACCCGAACATAGCTTGTATCTCCTCTCGGCTTTTTTGCGGTAATTTGTAAACGATGATTGTCTCGATTAAATCAATCAGATTCTGTTTAGTCGTCTCATCAGTTATCTGGACTTGGGCTTGTTCAATCAAGCGCTTTGCTTGTTCCGGGGCTGTCTTTTCCCTCTCAATCACTAGCTTAACAACATTAATCCCCAAAGAATCCGATGCATCCTCTCCTAACTCATTTAAGTATATCCGAGTAACCCGGCTGAAAAGTTCCCTAAAGTGTAAGGGTTGTTCCCTTTCAATCCGGCGAGTGGGATAAATGACCACAACCTGCCATTGATGAACAGGCTTGTATTGCTTCAGAAAGATAAACAGTTCCGTAAATAAACGATAATATAAGTTCTCATCCGGTTGAAACTGAACCTCGACTACATAAAAGGGTTCGTTCGATTGTTCATTCTTCGGCACAAACAACCCATCGAGTCGAAATGACAGTTCCTTAATTTCACGGGATGTGAATTCATATATCTCAGCTTGTTCTGGGGATTGGTTAATTAGTTCAAAGAAGATACTGGGAAACCCTTTGAACAAGCGATAAAAAATGCTGTCAGTTTTCACGTTCTCCTTGGGCTTTCCATCACACAGTTGACGATTAATACTGTGTCACCCCTGAAGCGGAAAATTCCTATCGCCACAATCTTGACAAATTGAACCAATTATGGATAAGCCAAGATAGACGACGCGATCGCACCTGTGGAAACCCGGTAGGGGCGACTCATCTGCATCAATTAAACTTGCTCACGTCAATAGCCCCGGGTTTGACTTTTCTGCACTTGCGCCAATAATTGTTCCTGAGTATGAGCCGTAGGTTTACAACTGAGTCCCTGACAAACTAAGCCAACGGCATCCTCCGGAAGACTGGGTTCTAATCGATACATAGTCGCCGGAAAATACTGCGTCATTAGGGATAAAATCTGAGCCACACTGGTGCGAATTAGGGTAGAATTGCGGAACCAATCTAAAGCCGTAAACAGACTGGGACAGGATTGGGGTGACTGGTTCATTACACTACTAAACGCATTTAAGGCTTGTTCAGCGCGATCCAGATAAGCCAAGTTTTCCGTGAGTAACGTCAGACGCACCAAATTCGCGATCGCGACACCATTCGCCGCTGGGGTGGCGTTATCGGTATAACTGCGTTCCCGTACCAATAAATCCTCACTACTATCATTAGCGGCGTTATAGTAGCCTCCGAGTTCCACACTCCACAGGTATTCGTCAAATCCCTCCTGTACCTTAATCGCTTCCTCTAACCAACTATCCGGGATTGGCGATTGGGAAGACTCCTGTGCCGTTGCTAATCCTAGTGAAGCCTGATGCAAGTCCAATAAGGCTTTAATAAATAACGCATAATCTTCCGACTGTGCCAAGACAGACGCTTGACCTTCGTAATTCAAGCGATGGAAACGCTGATCTACCCATTGATTCTCTAGAATAAATTTAGCGGCTGTTGTGGCTAATTCCAGGTATTCGGGTTTACGAAATACGCCATACGCCCTAGCTAAACCAGAAATCATTAGGCTATTCCACGCCACAATCATTTTCGTATCTGTAACCGCCGGAATGCGACCTGACCAATTCTTTGTTTTTGCCTCTTGATTGTTTTGGGCGGGGGGGAAGGTTTCTAAGCTGTCGGGAGGGGAACCATAACGGGCAGTAAATAGTTTGGCTAATGCCGTTTCTAAGGTATCGCTTAACTGATCCGAATAACGGCGCTGCAATACATTTTGTCCTTCAAAATTACCCTCAGACGTAACCGTAAATTGTTCTTGCAATTCTGCCAATTCTTCAGCGGTGAGGAGTTGTTGCAATTCAGCATAACTCCAGACATAAAATGCCCCTTCTTCCGGTTCGGCGGCGCTGGGTTCGGTGAAACTATCCGCATCTTGGGCGGCGTAAAAATAACCGGACGAGGCGGTCATTTCCCGGGTCAACCATTGCACGGTTCCCGATATTGCCCGTTCAAACGCAGCTTCTTTAATCCCCACACTCCACAGATTTGCCAGATACTCGACAATCTGCCCATTATCGTAGAGCATTTTTTCAAAGTGAGGCACTGTCCAAGTGGCGTCTACGGTGTAGCGATGAAAGCCGCCCGCAACGTGATCATAGATTCCCCCTTTAGCTAAATCTAACCCACGCGATCGCGACGCTTGGTATGCATCAACCTCGGTCATCTCCTGGAAGCGAATTCCCCGCAAGGCTAAATCCGCATAGGGAATCATCGGAAAACTTGGTCCATAACTCCCACTATCTACAATCCGGATCGTTTTGTCCATTCCCTGGCGCAGTAATTCAGCGGTGAGTTGTCCGGAAGCGGGGAGGAGAACTGACTGTTGTAGATGACCCAGAATCTCGTCTTTAAAGTTTTGCAGCTTCGTCTTTTCTACATCATAGAAGCGGCGAATCGCTTGTAATACTTGTAAAAAGCCCGGACGCCCATAGCGCGGTTCTACGGGGAAATACGTCCCGCCGTAAAAAGGAACCCGATCCTCTGGCGTCAGAAAAATATTTAGGGGCCAACCCCCTTGACCCGTCATCATCTGCAACGCTTGCATATAAATGCTATCAATATCGGGGCGTTCTTCCCGGTCTACCTTAATCGGCAAGAAATTGGCATTCATGTACTGCGCGATCGCCGGATCAGAAAAGGCTTCCCCTTCCATCACCGTACACCAGTGGCAGCTTGAGTAACCAATGGACAGGAAAATTGGCTTATTGTCTGCCTTAGCCGTGAATAAAGCTTCATCACTCCAGGGCCACCAATCGATAGGATTTTCCGCATGCTTACGCAGATAAAGGCTTTGGCATTGGGCAAGGCGATTGGTCATGACTACTGTAATTACTCTAGATGCTCTCTGGATCAGTGTATCGCGGTATCGCAGTTTGCGGTTTTGTTCGGAGTTCGTAGTCAGGGCTTTAGCCCTTCATTATTAAAGTTTTATAATCTTAAGCACCTGTTCTCCAATCCCCAGAATGTCTAATCAACCCAAAAACCATCACCGTAGTATTCCCGTTCGCGATCGCGCCATTGAACACCTTCCTGGATTGAGTAAAGAAGATTGGGCTAAACTTCAGCAACAGGGAATTACAACAACGGCTCAACTCCTCAAAGTCGCAAATAATCGCCAATCTCAACAACTCCTAGCCAATCAACTGCAAATTAAGGCACAGTGTATACATAAATGGGTCGCATTGGCTGATTTGGCTCGCGTACCTAGTGTTGGCTATGAATACTGTGGGTTATTGCTGCACGCGGGCATTATTTCAGTCAAGCAGCTTGCTCAAACACCGACTCACAAGTTACACCAGCAAATTTTACGACTCCAAGTAGCAACAATGCAACGGCGTGATTTGTGTCCGACAGTTGATCAAGTCGCCGCCTGGATTCAACAAGCACGACAGTTGGTTCAGGGATAATATCATCTGAAGCAATGTAGAGACGCGCCATGGCGCGTCTGAAACCGGGGGAAGTCAAGATACTTTCGTTACTTTAAATCAGAAAATGCTTCGGGTGAGGCTATGCTTCCATTGAATAGCTGTAAACCAGAATTGGCAAGGGTTTTGGCTTAAGTTGATCCGGATGAAGGCTTGCGCTTGATTCATCGCAGACGAGTGTTTGATACTCACTGACGAGTGTTTGATACTCGCAGACAAGTGTTTGATACTCACTGACGAGTGTTTGATACTCATTGACGAGTGTTTGATACTCGCTGACGAGTGTTTGATACTCATTGACGAGTGTTTGATACTCATTGACGAGTGTTTGATACTCGCTGACGAGTGTTTGGTACTCATTGACGAGTGTTTGATACTCATTGACGAGTGTTTGATACTCGCTGACGAGTCTTTGGTACTCGCTGACGAATCTTTAATACTCGTCAACAGAATCCATCGCCTCCCCATCCTGTAGAGACGCGCCATGGCGCGTCTCTACAACCGGAATGCAGCGCAGTCAAATCTAAACCACCCGAATCGCGAGGGGCTACCCCTTCAACGAAGTAAGGGGTAGGGGGATAGCGGAAAATGCGAGGGGTCAATCCCCGAAGTATTTTCAATCTCTCTCTTTCTATCTATCTATCCCATGTAGTGGTATAGTTTAGCCATGAAACAAGTTCTCACAATAGTTGTAAAGCTCCAGCCCTCTCCTGAACAAGTTGCCTTCTTAGAGGCAACTCTTCAGGCGTTTGCGGACGCTTGTAACTACGTGAACGAAAACACAGACCCTAAGCTGACCAACAAAATTGCTATCCAGTCCTTAGTCTACCAAACCATCAAGAAAAAATTCAATCTGGTGGCAAACATGGCAGTTAGGGCTTGTGCGCGTGTAGCTGCCAACCGCAAGGTAGCCAAGCTAAAAGGCAAACCTGTTAAAAGATTTGCCCCAAGCAGCATGGACTGTGACAAAGACTTGTTTCGCTGCCGAGAACAAGACTGGACGGTAAGCCTTGCTACCGTTCACGGCAGAGAGCGAATTGAGCTGAAGTCCGGGAATTACCAAAGAGGAAAACTCAAAGGGAGAAACCCGACTTCTGCTCAACTGTGCAAGCATCGCGATGGTCAGTTCTACCTGCACATCCAAATTAAAGACGAAGCTCCCGACTCATCCGTGAAAGACTTGGTGATAGGTATCGACTTGGGACGCCGAGACATTGCAGTTACATCAGAGGGCAAAAAGTGGGACGGTAAGCACATTCAGTCAGTACGAGATAAGTTTTATAAAGTTAGGGCGTCTCTCCAGAAAAAAGCCTCGAAAGGCACGAGGACGACTCGGCGCAGATGTCGAGAAGTCTTGAAACGGCTGTCGGGACGAGAGAGACGCTACCAGCAATGGCTCAATCACAACATCTCCAAATCGGTGGTTAGACGAGCAGTTGAGTATAGTGCCTCTATTGCTATAGAAGACCTTACGGGAATTAGGGAGAGAACCAACGAGCAACCCAGAAGCAAGACGGAACGTAGACGCTCAAATTCATGGGCATTCTACCAACTGCGAATGTTCATTGAGTACAAAGCGCTTGGGGCAGGTGTTCAGGTTATCCCAATCCCCCCTGCCTATACTTCCCAAATGTGTCACAATTGCCTACACATTCACCCGGTAAAAGGAAAGTCTTACCGTAGTGGCAAGACTTTCAGGTGTGGGCATTGTGGTTGGCATGGAGATGCCGACTTTAATGGAGCCAATAATATTGCACTTGTGGGGCTGTCTATAAACCAGCCTGGAGGCACGGGGTTATCGTGCAAGCTAAGCCGAACTATTAAGTATGTTCAGCTTAGCTTGTTCGATGACTGAGCGGGCTACTAAAAACCCAGACCTCAGCTCTTAGCAGGTCTGGGTAGTTTATATAAAAATAAGGCTAAAGCCGCAATACTTCTTTAACCTTTTGTATACTTATATAATTGTGCTTTTCTAAAAATAGCACTACGGGGATAGGTTAGGACATTCCTTTGTTGCCCATTATCTGTTGTTTGTTGCCTTTTCACCCAATTTTATTGTCCTAACCTCAATCGGTAATACTATACCCCTCAGCCGCTTAAGTCGTTGTTTCTGACTCTTTATCTGACTTGGGTGTCTTTGTCTTCATCGCCTTAAACCGTTCTCCTAACTCTTCCGCCGCCGCCTTTAAACCGGGAGTGCGTTTAGCTGCTGTCTTCACATAGTCATAAACTTCTAAACTACTCGTCATCGCCTCACTCCCCACCGCCAGCAGCGTATCATCTACCTTTTCCGTCAGTTGGCGCAACTCTAAGAAAATTTCCCCCAGCGCCATTGCTAACTGATAATCTTGGACAAATTCGTTCACATCAAAGCTATTGGGCAGAATATCCGGATTCGACTGGGCTATATTTAAACTATTTTGGACAAAGCCTAAGCTTTTATCGCCCATTTTAAACAGCTTGCGGCGTTCGTCAACACTCAGATTGACTAAGAACGAGAGTTTTTCTTCAATGGTTTTGATAGCGGCTTTAATCGCGGCTTTATCTTCGTCCGAAAGCGTCGCGCTAATATTTTGGTAGGGCATAATCGTTATCCTGAAAGGGTTCTGTGGATAGATGAGCCAATCCGGATTCAGTCGGTGCTAGGGTTTAGTGATGACAGATAAGCCAAAAGATAGATGACTGAAGACGGGGTTAAGTTCATCTATATAATAGGATGCCAGTTTTTTGGGTAATTTGCCCAGTCGAAGCTTACAGGGTTGTCAAGTCGCGTCGTAGGGTGCGTTAGCGAAGCGTAACGCACCTCAAATGCAGAAATTAGGCAAGACTATTATCCTGATTTAGACACTGAGGATATTCGGGCTGGCTTGAGTTATGCGATCGCACTGTTTGTAGTAGGCACTTTAGTGCCTTAAAATGAGGTGTCATAACGAACTTGAACAAGTTCTACAAACCTATTCTGAAGCAGAATTAGCCGGATCATTCGTCGTTGTCGAATCGGATAAACACAGATTTAGAAAATTATCATCAAGTTGAGCGTAGGGGCGCACCGACGTGCATTGGTATCAACTTAAGGTCGAAAACCAATGCTGGTAAGGTTTTTAGCCATGCCTATCTACGGCTCGACATTTTCCCCCTCATCCCCTAACCCCTTCTCCCGACCCCCCTCGTTCCCCCCTACAAGAGGGGGGAGGACAGAGGATACTTCGTTTTTGTGGCACGGGGGAGGACAGAGGATGCTTCGCTTTTGTTGCACGGGAGAAGGGGAACCGGACTCTCTCCGGACTCTCTTGCTCCCCTCTCCCCGGCGTGGGAGAGGGGCTGGGGGAGAGGGGTGGAGCTTAAGTTGACACTAATGGATAATATCGTGCCCTCATCTAGCTACATTCAAGATCGCACCCACGCCGATCATCTTGAATGTAGCCCGGTTGTCTGGTTTACCCGGATGAGATGGTTGGACTGGGTTTTAGACGCGCACATCATGACAGGCGCACGTCGGGATTTGAGGGCGCACGTCGGTGCGCCCCTACGGTACGGGTTAAATCAATCCCCAATCCCCATCCTTTACTTTTGACAAAAGCCCAACCGCTCCCGCGCTTCCTCATGCGTCGCCAGATAAGCCTTGAGCCAATCACAACCCTCTGCCAAGAGTTCATCTAAATTCCGGTAAACTGGCTTTAACACGACTTTATCCTCTTGAATCAGGGCAATGGTGCGCCCATCGGGGCTGAGAGTTCCATAGCCGACAAATTCAGCAATCTGCCGCCCTTGCAAGTCCCAGAGGCGGGCAGTATTGTCAAAAGAGCCAGTCAGGATTTGCTTGCCATCGGGACTGAAGGCTACAGCATTGACCGAACCCTGATGCCCGGTTAATTCCTTAATGAAATTACCCTGGTTATCCCACAGGCGGGCAGTTTTGTCCCTAGAGCCAGTCAGGATTTGCTCACCATCCCGGCTGAAGGCTACAGCAATGACCGAACCCTGATGCCCGGTTAATTCCTTAATTAAATTACCCTGGTTATCCCACAGGCGGGCGGTGTTGTCAGAGGAGCCAGTCAGGATTTGATTGCCGTCGGGGCTGAAGGCTACAGCATTGACCCAACTCTGATGCCCGGTTAATTGCTTAATTAAATTGCCCTGGTGATCCCACAGGCGGGCAGTATTGTCATCTGAGCCAGTCAGGATTTGCTTGCCGTCGGGGCTGAAGGCTACAGCTATAACCGAACCCTGATGCCCGGTTAATTCCTGAATTAAATTGTCCTGGTTATCCCACAGGCGGGCGGTGTTGTCCAATGATGAGCTAGTCAGGATTTGCTTGCCATCGGGGCTGAAGTCTACTGTATCGACCCTAGTCTGATGCCCAGTTAATTGCTTAATTAAATTGCCCTGGTGATCCCACAGGCGGGCGGTGTTGTCATAAGAGCCAGTCAGGATTTGGTTACTATCGGGGCTGAATGCTACAGCCATAACAGGACTCTGATGCCCGGTTAATTCTTTAATTAAATTGCCCTGGTTATCCCAGAGGTGGGCGGTTTTGTCAGATGAGCCAGTCAAGATTTGCTGATCATCACGGTTGAAGGCTACAGCTATGACCCTACCCTCATGCTCTAGTTGATTACGTTCCCAAATATTGTCTAGGATGGTCTGGAGTGCCAAAAGTGGACTAGCAGCAGGATACTTTTCTAAGGGGCGACCATCTTTAACCCAATCTTCCAACTCTTGCCCCGCCTCCATGGCAGTCATCAAGGCTTCTATTTCCTGATATTCAAATTGTCTAATCGCCGCCACACCAGCTAGCTCTAGTTCAGTTCCTGCCTGAGCTTCCTGACGTTCAGCTTCGGCTTGGTTTAAAGCCACCTCAGCCGCTTCTACTTTCTGATTTGCCTCCGCTTCCCTTTGCCTCGCATTAGCCACCCGTTCATCTGCATCCTGAATTTTCGCCTCAGCTTCTCGATTGACTCTATCCCGTTCCGCCTGGGCTGCGGCTAATTCTTTCTTTGCCTGATTCACATTAACATTGGCGAGTTTTTCCCGTTCCTGGGCTTTGGTTACCTCTCGTTCTGCCTGTTCCCTGACCGATTCAGCGCGTCTTTTCGCCGCTTGTTCTTTGCTCAAGGCTGCTTTGACTTCCACTTGAGCCTTTTTAGCTTGTTCCTCGGCTATGCTTCTATTCTCTTTTGCCTTTTTAGCTTGTTCCTCAGCTATGCTTCTATTCTCTTGTGCCTTGTTCGTCTTTTCCCTTTCCTGTTCAGCTTCCTTTTTCGCCTGTTCTGCCTTTTGTTCCGTTTCGTTTAAATCACCTTGAGCTATCTTTAAACTGCGATTAACGGTAAACGCCAAACCCCCCAATACAAAGACTAAAAGCCAGACAACACTGAGAGCAGCTATTCCACTGCGTACAACCTTCTTTTGTCTCTGTTGAAAAACCTTAAACCGCTCCTCACTCCGCCGCCGTTTCTCCCGTTCCGCCTTTAATTCGGCAACAATGCCAAACCCTTCCTGCTGGCGAATCAACTCAACTAAATAATCATGCACTAACTGATATCTATCCTCTGGCTTTTCCGGCACTTCCACCACCAACCCAGAATCCACCAGAATCTTCAGCACTAACTCAAACTGCGGCACATCCATCACCCCATCTAAGGGTAATGCCCTTAACTCCGCTATCAAATCACGACGAGTCTTCAGGGGACGAGTATTCTTCTCATCCGTCAACAAATACAACACCAACTCCCCAACTCGTTGATTCTCCTGTCCACAATCCTTAATCACGGCTTCTACATACCGCTTCACCAATTCATCCTTAGTCCCCCGTTGGCGATACTCAGCCAGCGTCGTTATCCCCTCGGCTTGCAATTGCGCCCCAACAATTTGCAACTCAATCGGGCGCACCTTCCCCGTATCTCCCGCCAAATCCTGCACCAACTGCCCAACTAATTCCGACTCCAGATGAAACTGAGAACGCGCCGTCAACTGTTGAATAATCACCTGGGCATCCTCTGGGGCAAAATCCCCCAACTCATAGCGATTACTTTTATTCAGAATATCATTATTAATTACATCAATCCGCGCCAGTCGTTCACACTCCAACAGATAATGGAGATAGTCTTCCCGCAGGGATAAAATAACTTTCAGATAGGGGAGATTCAGACAATCACTGAGGAACTCAAAAAAGGGTTTTCTGGCAGCAGTATCCTGACAAACAAAGAAGAACTCCTCAAACTGATCAAAAATCAATATTACTAACCGATGGCGCTGTTCATTTTGTTGTAGTTGTTCGAGGACGAGACCTAACCCCCCAGCCCCCTTCCCTGCCAGGGAAGGGGGAGTATTTAGAGGAGGATTGTCGGGAATATTTAGAGGAGTATTACTAACAGTATTTCTAGAAATCTTGCCCCCCTCTCCTTGTAGGAGAGGGGTTGGGGGAGAGGTTTCCCCCTCTACCAACAACCGCCCCAACTCTTCCACCCAATTCGTATAAACCCGCACCGGAATCGGTAAAACATCCAACCCCTTAACCATTTGCTTCTGCCGTAACGCTGGCACCAATCCCCCATTCACAATCGAACTTTTCCCCACACCGGATTGCCCATGAATCACGGTTAACTTACAATCATCACGGGCAATTCTACCGATTAAACGCGCCACATCCCGCCCTCTTCCCGACGCCGTAATCTCCAACGCCACCTTATCCTGAGACTCTCCCGGTAAGGGTTGCAGACGACTCGCGCCAATAAATGCCCGTAAGCCTAACTGACTTTCAACTAACCCTTGTTCTTGCTTAATCGCAAATGCCTTTAAATACTCCTTTTGATTAAAATAGAGCCGTTGCAGTTCCTTTAAACTATCACTATAAACCTGGGGATTATCCTGGGGATGGGTTTCAACTCTCACCCGTTCCAATGTCTCAATCGCGGACGGAATTTGATTTAATCCTTGCTGGGCTTTGGCTAAGAGGAATAGATATAAACTGTGTCCTTGATCCGATACATTGGTAGAGACGTTGCATGCAACGTCTCTACATTGTAATGCCTGATTTGCTAATCGTTTTGCCTCCTGCCAATTCCCTCGCGCCAGCGCCACTTCTGCTAAAAAGCCATAATCCTGCGCCTGTTGTCGCTCACTTCCATAAACTTGATGTAACCTTAACCCCTTTTCCGCTAATTCCTGTAACCTATCCCACGCTTCTAACCGTTGTAAAACCTCCCCCAACTCCCCGATAAATCGCGCCACTAAATCCGGACGTTCCACTCCCTCAAATACCGCTAATCCCTGGTGAAAATAATCCCTCGCCTCCTGCCAATAGCGGCGTTGTTCCGCCCGATTCAACTGGGCTTGACGCCAAGAACATAAACCCAAGTGAATCAAGACAATCCCTTTCCGTTCAGGATGCTGGTTGGGCGGTGATTCCCCCCGTGAAAGACTCCGTTGATAATGGGCAATGGCGTCATCTACGTTATCCTGAAGATAAGCCTCCCTGCCCCAAACAAACTCTAACCCGGCGGCTAAATCCGCCCCTAATTCTTCACCTCGCCCTTGTAAATCCTGCCGCGCTAATTCTAATTCTGAACTCGCTACCCACTCCTCAGCAAATACCGCCTCTACCCCCCGATTCAGAAACTCAATCAACGCCGCTGAAGTTAAAAAAAAGGAAATAGGCGGAGCGCCCCAATTATAGAAATCCGGTATTAACCGGACAAACTGTTTCAATACCTCATCCGTCACCCAAATAACCAAGGGAAACTTAAAGTTTTTCCGAAATTCCTCCCGAATGTGATTGGTGGCTAGGAGGAGATTATCTAAATCTGTAACATTCTCCAACCCCAAAATCATTAACGCCGATAACGGCTCATCTCCAACTTCAGTTTTAATCGCACCGTAGAGGGTATTCGTTGACGGCGATAACACCAATTCTCGAATCTCCACCCCACAGTGCTGATGTAAGTCTTGGCAAATCTGCTCTTGTAATTCCCTATAATTACAGCGGACAAAAATCAGCGAAAACCGCCGCCCACTGGATAGGCTAATCGCCCGACTTAATGTATTCAGCGATCGCGGATTATCAGGTGCAGACGCTTCGGGATGATCGGAATCAGTCATAACATTAAAAGTTGATTCATAACCGTTGTAGGGTGGGCAAGAGTTATAAACCTGGAACTCCTTATATTATCTTAGTTGTTATTGCCCACCCTACGGTAACTGTATGAGTGTAGTTGTAGGGTGGGCAAGAGTGATCAACCTGGGACTCCTTATATTATCTTAGTTGTTATTGCCCACCCTACGGTAACTACTACGGTAACTGTATGAGTGTAGTTGTAGGGTAGGCAAGAGTGATCAACCTAGAACTACTTATATTATCTTAGTTGTTATTGCCCACCCTACGGTAACGTCGGTAACTGTTCCAGACGCGCCATGCAACGTCTCTACAATTGGCGGGTTTCTAACAAAACTGGATTCACCCCAAACCATCGCCCTTGGGAATCGCGATATTCAAACACAAATAAACTGCGTAATAATGTTTTATGTCCATCCTCCCCACTCACCCGTTGCTCTTGGTTTACCCGCCGCAGTAACTCCCACTCATCATCGGTAATCCCTAAGACTAAACTATCCCGATATTCCCGAATCGCCATCTCTACAGTATCGCGGCAGATCGGCGGATCTTGTTCCTGTAGACAGCGAAACAGCATCCCTAATAAGTTTCGCACATGACCGCCACTAATGCGACATAAACGGTCTAAGGTTTCCCCATTATCAAAGATTTGAGTGACTAAACTCAAGCGATCCTCCGGTGTCACCTCTGGAAACGCCCGGGCTAAAATCAACTGCTGTAACAGGGCAATTCCTTGATCACAATCGCTCCCATCCCGTAACTGAATCGGCACCATCGGCAAGATTTGCGGCGCGATTCCCCCACCAAACCGATTGGTTAAAGCCTGATAATCATTAGAGAAAATCAACGCCAATGGGATAGTATAAACAAGATGACAGTTGAGTTTGCCTAACTGTTCACCCCGATCCACAAACAGATATTCGGGTTGAGTCCGTCCGGAATCATTGCGACGGTCTTGAACCCGATCTAAATTATCTACAATAACCACTAATCCCCGTTTTCCTTGGCGTTTCAACTCCTCCGTTGCCCGGGCTAAGATTTCCTGATTCAAAGAGTCGAGAATCCCACTGGTACGCGGTTCTAGATATTGCCGCAAGCGACTACGAAGCTGGGGACTTTCTTTAGTTTTGGCGGTGAGTTTAGCCAGACTTCCCGGTAACGAGAATCCCGCCTCCAGGGATAACTCAATCGGGGTTTGCAGAAAATCCGCAATCTCCTGAAAGCGATCGCGAAAATATCCCGGTTTAAGCTTAATCCCTACCGTTTCCAGACTTTCACTCACCTGACGCGCGATCGCGAGTAAAATATCAGTAATATCCACATCCGTCATATCCAAGTCTTGGGTAGACTCAAAATAGACGACATGAAAGCCTTGTCCCTCTAAGTCAGCTTGTAAGCGGCGTAACTCCGTAGACTTCCCACAGCCAATATGTCCGGTAAACAGTTGACAAGTGGGTTGATTGAGACGGGAACGCAAAACAATCGTCCGTGAGAGTGCTTCAATAATCTTACCGCCGCGAACTGAGGCAAAATCAATATAATACTGACGATCTTCAGGATTCGCGATCGCGAGAGTTTTACTCGGATCACAAGCATCAAAGAATCTCAGAAAATCTAATTCCATTTTTGTTTAACGTCGTTCAACCCAACCTATCCAGGTGACTAAAACATTGCCTCTACTTCTGCCAAAGGTATAGTGGCACGTTGCCGTCGATCACTAATCATTTGCCAAAATTCTGCTGAGAGTTGCAGATTCAATTGCTCCGGATCAACGTTTGTCAATCCTAAAAAAAGGGCAATGGGTTTACCGTTTTGGGTAATCAGGATCTGTTCCTCCTGAGCATTTCGCACATAATCCTGTAATTGTTCAGAAAGTTGTTCTAGGGTTAACTGTCTCATCCCACGATCTCCTCTGTAGTTTGTCCCGGTGATTTCCGGCAACAGCTCGAACGTAAACGATTTTTCCGTCCTCATCTACATCATAGAAGACTCGATACTCTCCCACCCGCAATTCCCAAATGGGGGGAACTGTCTCAAACCTGGGTACTAAAGGCTCAAGGCGTTTGCGATTCCTTGTTATCACTGTAGGTTCATGGGTGAGTTGCTGGCGAATTGCGTCAAGGATTGGGCGACGATCAAAAGCACGAATTGCCCTAAGTTCTTCAACGGCTAAGTCAGTCACTTCAATGACATAGGAAGTCATCACAGAAAACTCCAACGAGTATACCAGCCAGTAGTTGTAGGGTGGGCAAGAGTTATAAATCTTGAAATTCTATTAGACTGCAACTTGGTATAACGAGTATTGACAAGCGTTCTCCCTAATGCTTAATACCTAGTCCTTCGCTAACACACCATTGAGGAAAATATCAGCAATACCCTCTGCCATGTCTTGCACATCTTTGAGGGAGGCTCCTGGTTCCATAATCGTCTCATCGCTAAACCCCGCCACAGCAAACATACCTAAAAATACCCTAGCCACAACCTTGGGATTAGTCCGCCGATAGATCCCCCGCTCCATAGCCGTTTCAAAGAACGCCTCCGCCACATCGGACATTTTAGCGATAACTTCTGACTGGATGCGATCGCGTAAATCGGGGTGAAACTGGGCTTCCATAAAACAAACCCGCATCATATCAGCATTTTCATGCATCCGCATCATCCGCCGCCGCATCACCTGCGCCACGGCTTTATAACTCCCCATTTCGCTTAATTCCGTCAGCAAATCCGTGAGCAACTCCACCCATCCTTGAGTCGCCACCTCGACTAATATGGCTTTTTTATTCTCAAAATGGCGAAACAGAGTCCCCTCAGCAACCCCCGCTTTTGCCGCTAAGTCGCGGGTGGTGGTTCCGTTATAGCCGCGACTGGCAAATAAGCGTTGGGCAGCATCTAGGATACGCTGCTTTGTCTCTGTCTCTGACTGAGGGGGCTGACGTAAAATTCGCATTGGACTCCAAAATGAGTTGCAAGGGCTATGGGCAACAGGTCATCTATGCCAGAAAAGGCACGCTTTTAAGTTTAGATGTATTTTACACTAGGTTATTTCTTCCCCCAAACGGGTGAAAATTTACAAAAAGTTAGTTGTCATGAACGACAAGTCCCATGATAGGAGGAAGCCGGGGAAGTTAAACTATATAAAGTCCTATGGCATTTCGCCTCCCGTCAACAACCCAGCGCTGACCGATACGAGCGGTACAGCGTGGGCTTGAAAATTTCTTTTCAAGCCTTGTTGATTAGCCTTAGCAGCTCGTTAATAGTAAGAGCTGCTCCGTTTATCGAGAATATATAGGCATCGTGGGGTGCAGGATTGACGCTTCGGCTCCGCTCAGCGTCAACTATCCGTTTCCTAGCTCCACGCTCTGCGGTTTTTCATTAAACATTCCTGTTGGGTAGGGAAAGTGTGGAAACATCAAAACCTCGATAAACATTGGCGAAGGAAACCACACCCTGAGCGAAGTCGAAGGGTGAAAACCTTAACTTTAGGTAAAAATGAAAGTTTACGTTATTAACAGACACGGGCGTCCCTTGATGCCCACAACTCCCAGAAAAGCAAGACTCTTACTCAACAGAGGTAAAGCCAAAATCGTTGGACGTGAACCATTCACTATCCAGTTAATCCACGGTTCAAGTGGTTACACTCAACCCGTAGAGTTGGGTATTGACGCAGGGTACGAGAACATTGGATTCAGTGCCGTCAATGAGAAAGAGGAGGTAATAGGTGGCGAACTTAAAATGCTCAAGGGAATGTCTGAAAGGATTACCGAAAAGCGGAAGTATCGTCGCACTCGTCGAAATCGACTCAGATACCGAAAGCCGAGCTTTTCCAACCGAAGAGTCAATAAAGGATGGTTAGCACCCAGTATCCAGCACAAACTAGATACTCATCACCGCCTTATCGACAAAATCTGCCGCATCCTTCCAGTCAAAGCTGTAACTATTGAAGTAGCAGCTTATGATATCCAGAAAATCAACAATCCCACGATTGAGGGAGAACAATATCAGTACGGAGAAAAATACGGTTTCGACAACCTGCGGGAATATATCCTGCACCGGGATAGACATAAGTGTCAGAATCCAAATTGTAAGAACAAAGCAGATAGTCCTATTCTGCAAGTTCACCATTTAGGCTTCTGGAAGAATCCCCCTGATCGTACAGACAGACCAGCTAATCTGGTAACTCTGTGTACTAAGTGTCACACCTCAAAG
>NZ_JAVJTO010000062.1:0-13162 GCF_040220235.1 Coleofasciculus sp. B1-GNL1-01 | reverse complement strand
CTTTGAGGTGTGACACTTAGTACACAGAGTTACCAGATTAGCTGGTCTGTCTGTACGATCAGGGGGATTCTTCCAGAAGCCTAAATGGTGAACTTGCAGAATAGGACTATCTGCTTTGTTCTTACAATTTGGATTCTGACATTTGTGTCTATCCCGGTGCAGGATATATTCCCGCAGGTTGTCGAAACCATATTTTTCCCCGTACTGGTACTGCTCTCCCTCAATAGTGGGATTGTTGATTTTCTGGATATCATAAGCTGCTACTTCGATAGTCACAGCAATGACTGGAAGAATACGGCGAATTTTGTCGATAAGGCGGTGATGAGTATCTAGTTTGTGCTGGATACTAGGTGCTAACCATCCTTTGTTTATTCTTCGGTTAGAAAAGCGAGGCTTTCGGTATCTAAGTCGATTCCGACGAGTACGACGATACTTCCGCTTTTCGGTAATCCTTTCAGACATTCCCTTGAGCATTTTAAGTTCGCCACCTATCACCTCCTCTTTCTCATTGACGCCACTGAATCCAATGTTCTCGTACCCTGCGTCAATACCCAACTCTACAGGCTGAGTGTAACCACTCGAACCGTAGATTAACTGGATAGTGAATGGGTCGCCTCCAACGATTTTGGCTTTACCATTTTTGAGCAAGAGTCTTGCTTTCCTGGGAGTTGTGGGCATCAAGGGACGCCCATGTTTGTTGATAACGTAAACTTTCATTTTCACCTAAAGTTAAGGTTTTCACCCTTCGACTTCGCTCAGGGTGTGGTTTCCTTCGCCAATGTTTATCAAGGTTTTGATGTTTCCATACTTTCCCTACCCAACAGGAATGTTTAATGAAAAACCGCAGAGCGTGGAGCTAGGAAACGGATAGTCAACCCTGCACCCCACGATGCCTATATATTCTCGATAAACGGAGTAGCTCTTACTATTAACGAACTACTAAGGCTAATCAACAAGGCTTGAGAATTTCTTCTCAAGCCCACGCTGTACCGCTTTTATCGGTCAGCGCTGGGTTGTTGACATTGTAGAAGCTTGGCTGGAGAATGAGTGGATTCTGTAATATTCATACATCCGCCCCTAGACTTTTATGAGATTGGCGTCTTACATTAATACTAACGTTAATTCATTTTTAGAACTGAATTAGGCAAATTTTAAGCTTTTTTTCTATATCTCTCCTATATCTATAGACATATTTTTTAGACGGAGATCCCCGACTTCTCAAGGAAGTCGGGGATCTGGTAATTTTTCAAACCTATATTACCGATAATCGGCAGTCTGAATATATTCTAACCGTGCCGCCTCCCGGATTCCATACTCTGGGCGGCAGAATCGGTCTAATTGCGCTTCAAAAAATGCCCGATTCGCCTGTAAATGCTTGGGATTCGGGTCATCTAAGGGATACAACAGTGCGGTTCGTAACGCCTGAAATACTGCCGATGTCACACAATACATCGATCGCTGAAACGTTATACCAATTTGATTCAGGATATCATTTTCACTGCGACAACGCTTTTCATAGAAGTCTCGCAGATAAGGCGGTAAGAAATGTAACATATCCTGCATCAGTAATGTGGGTGGAATTCCCGCCGAACCCACGGGGAATTTATCGGCATAGAGAACCCCATAATGGAAGTCTTTCTGATCAGTGGGAACTTCCTTGGCTTGGGCATTATAAGACTTCGTACCCCTAAAGGGCGCTGTGCGATAGAATACTGCTTCCACATAAGGAAGCGCCGCCTCATACAGCCAGGTAAACCCCTTGGACTTGGGAATCACCTCATAACATTCCCCTTTGACATACACATGATGATAGATCGGACGACCCGCGATCGCGAAGATGCCATTTACCAAAAAGTTCATCGCTTCAGGGACAGAGGTGATTTTTCCTTCGTCGTAGAGATCCGATACCTCAAAGAACACGGGTGCCATGACTTCCCAGAATAGCCCCAATAGACTATAATACGACGCCTGACGACATTGTTCGATAAACATCTCTGGGAACAGCTTATGCCATCCCAGCATCACCGGATTCCCTTTAAAATACGCCTGAATTGCCCGATTCGCATTGTTCTTATACTCTTCAGTATCCAGATACGGATCAAACTGATTCACCGGGGCGTACATATTCCGATGCCAAAGCATTGCCCGCATACAGGCTTCAGCAAACTCCATATTAATCCGGTCATGCCACAAGTGATGCAACAACTTGGGCATTTTCTGGGTTTCCCCTGTCTCAATAAATTCCACAAGTTCCGGATGCGCCGTTGCTTGACCCCGCCAAATGCGTAAATCGGCATCATCTCCGGCATAATGATTATGGAGGTCTAAATATTCTTTGGGCAGAAAATATTTAAAGAAGGGAAACGGATTCAAAAAGACTCGTTCGCCAATATAAAGCAAATCCCGCCAATAGAAATCCATTGGCACCGCATACGCCTTCCAAATGCCAATAATTTGCATCAGGTTTTCCGGCGTATCGGGAACCATCGCCCCCCCCGCTTCCAAGCGGTGAACAATATCCGCCAATTCATGCTGAGACGGGGGTAATTTCGTTGCTGGTTTGGTTGGAGTTTGTACCATGGTTATCAAGTTTTTAGTGTTAACCCTTCACGTTGTTCAAGGAAATGATTGTTAATGCTGTAGGGGCGGGTTTAGGGATTAATATTGATTGTTGTCCCTAGCTTGGCTACAAAACCCGCCCGTTGTTCACGTCAAAGAACGACATAAGACTTTGTTCAAGGGAATGATTTTTAATCCTGTAGGGGCGGGTTTAGGGATTAATATTAATTGTTGTCCCTAGCTTGGCGACAAAACCCGCCCGTTGTTCACCTCAAAGAACTACATAAGACGAATAACTAATGACGAATGACTAATGACGCCTCCTTCAACGCCACCTTCTGATTAACCGGAGTCGGCACCGCCGAAACAATCGCATTCGTGGTTGTTTCTGTCCACCGAACTAACCAAGTTGGTTGAATTCCCAGGAAGAAAATAATCACCGCCAAAATAATCGCGGGCGCTTTTTCATTCCAGAGAACTTTCGGATAGTACGCCTTACGATTATCCAACTTGCCAAAACATGTCCGATTCAGCAGAATTACAAAATAAACTGCCGTTAACCCGGACGCAAAAATACATAAAAGGGTTTGCCAAGGAAACACCACATAACTTCCTTGAAACACCAAAAATTCTGCCACAAACCCGACTAAACCAGGAATCCCCGCACTTGCCATTCCCCCTAAAATCAGTAACGCACTCACCACGGGTAAACCCCGCGTTGGATTCATCAACCCATTCAAAACATCCAACTCGCGAGTTCCCACCTTGGTTTCCACCACCCCAACCAAATAAAACAGAATCGCCAGAATCATCCCATGACTCACCATCTGAGTAATACAACCCAAAAGACTCAACGGCGTTAACGCAGCGGCGGCGACAACGATGTACCCCATGTGACCGATGGAACTATACGCCACCATTCGTTTAATATCTTTTTGGGCGATCGCACTCAATGCACCATACAATACACTCACCACGCCAACAATTGACAATCCCGGCGCGACCAATGACCAAGTTTCGGGAAACAATTGTAACCCATAGCGTACCAACCCATAAGTTCCCATCTTCGCTACCACACCCCCCAAAAGAATCGCCACCACAGGCGACGCTTCCACATAAGCATCGGGTAACCAAGTATGTAAGGGAACCAGGGGAATTTTAATCCCAAATCCCACCAATAGAATGCTTAGCAGAATCAACTGAGTGGTTAACGATAACCCTTGAGTTTGAATCGCCTCATAATTAAAGCTAGTCGAATTACTCAGCCATGTCATCCCCAAAAATGCCGCCAGAATCAGAATTCCAGACACAGCGGTATAGATGAGAAACTTCATCGCCGCATATTCCCGCTTGCTTCCCCCCCAAATCGCGATTAACAGATACAAGGGAATCAATACCAATTCATAAAACAGGACAAACAGCAACAAATTCTGTGCCAGAAACGCCCCAGTAACCCCTGCATTCACCAACAAAATCAGGGCATATTTCAGGCGAAGCCGTTCCACATCAATGCGGCTACTAAAAATAACCACCCAGTTCAACAAACTCCCCAACGCCAGCAACGGAAACGATAAACCATCCGTGCCTAACTTGTAAGATAACCCCAACTGAGGAATCCAGGTTAACTCCTCTTGAAACTGCCAACCGGAATAGGTGATATCAAACTTCGTAGCTAACCACAACGTCACCAGAACAATCGCCGTCGCCACCGCCAAAGCAATTGAACGGAGTCGGTTTTGTGGCACTTTCCCCGGCAGAAACCCGATTATAATCGCACCAACAACAGGTAACCCAATCAGCGTACTTAGCATAATCCCGTCAAAATTTCCCAACTTAAAACGCTTCCACTTAATGGGGGCGAGTTTATCAATCTCTAACTAACTAGAAACATTCTAATTCAACCCACCCCGAAACCCTCAAACCTCAAAACGCGCCATGGCACGTCTTATCGATGTATAAACCGTTATCATTTTTTGCTTCTATCTATCGTTGTCCATCTACTTGGTTTACACTTCATTCTGATTCCTGTCTAACTGCAAAGGAATTTTGTTGGTTTAAGCGTTTGTCGTCAGTCCTGTGAGTTGTAGGGCGCTAAAGCGCAACTACGAACCAACAATCAGCGAAATACGCGACAGAATCGGCAAACTCAACAAAAATCCAAATAATGCTATTCCTAACAAAATGGTCAACGCATAAAACTGAGTTTGACCCGAAACATTATACTTCAAGTTTTGCCCACTAAACATCGTCATAAAGGCGACTAAATTAGCCAAACCATCCACGATATAGCGGTCAACCCAAGAAATGGTTCTCGAGATCAAATCCACCAGAAACACTACGGTTCCCCGATATAACTTTTGGGTATATAAATCGTAGGCAAAAAAGTCTTGCAGCGCCTTTGAACCAAATCGAATCGGCTTTTCCACCTGGCTACTCAGATACAGATATGCGGCTGCACCGCCACCAATCGCACTCGATAACATCAGCGAAGCCGCCACCGTCGGATTCACGCCTACCCATTCTGGTAACAGATTCCAGGTGGCTAACAGTAAAGGAACGTGCAAGGTAAACCCCATCAGCAGTATCATAGGGAAGACCATGGGCCAATGTGCTTCAGGCGATCGCTGTGCCATTTCTTTAGCTTGTCCACCGAAGACTAACCCGAAAACCCGCAAGAGGCTAAACGCCGCTAAAGCATTCACCACTAACACCAGGGCAAATAATTTCGGGTGACTGGTAAACAGAGAATCCCCCAACTGTAAAAACGCCCAAAATCCGCCCAGAGGGGGAACCGCAATCAATCCAGCCGCCCCCACCAAGTAAGACAAGCCACAAGCAGGGCGCTTCGCCCATAATCCGCCCAATTGCGTCACATCCTGAGTAATACTGTTCCAAATAACCGTCCCCGTACTCATCACCAATAACCCCATGGCGGCGGCGTAGGTCAACAATAACAACAGGGCGGTTTGGATTTGTCCTGTACCCACCGCAATAAACACCAATCCCAAATAAGCGCTGACCAGATAGGACAGAGTACGCTTAATATCAATTTGGGCGATCGCGACCATCGTACCACCCACGGCGGTAACAGCACCAATCAAAATTGTGGCAGATATCGCAACGGGAGATATGGCGATAACAGGTTGCAATTTAATCAACACCCACGCCCCCGTACAGACCACCACCGCATTCCGTAAAATGGTGCTAGGAACCGGTCCTTCCATGGCTTCATCTAACCATAAATGCAGGGGAACTTGAGCGCATTTACCCATCGGACCAGCCAGTAATGCTAAACCAACCAATGCAGCGACTTTCGGATCAAGATTAACCGTACTTGCCCAGTCTGCCAATTCCGAAAAATTCCAGGTTTTGGATAGGGGATAGATACCAATGACCCCCATTAATAGGACTAAATCGCCCACCCGTTTGGTTAGAAATGCATCTCTCGCCCCGGTTACCACCAAGGATTGATTAAACCAAAATCCAACCAAAAGATAGGTTCCCAGAGTAAGAATTTCCAGGATAATGTAACTGAAAAACAAGGAATTGCACAGAACCAAGCCGCACATTCCCGCTTCAAACAATGCCAGCAACGAATAGAACCGCGCCCATCCCCAATCGGTTTCTAGGTAACCAATAGCATGGATTTGGGCGAGGAAATTCAACCCAGTGATCACCATCGTCGCCCCAATCGTAACCGCCGACATTTCTACGGGAATGGATAAATCCAAATCAACCACCTGTAGCCAGGGAATCACAACCGATTGGGCAGGTTGATTCCAGATGGCGAGTAATGCCAACAACCCATGCCAAAAAGCGATGAAGGTCATCAAGAGATTAAGATAGCCAGCGGGTCTGGGTCCGGTACGATTGATAATCGCCGGAGACCAAGGGATGGCTAAAATTGCACCTAATAGGGGATAGCAAGGAATTAACCAGGCAGAGTCAAGGAAAAACTGAGTCATCAGCATGACCTCGTGGGGGTATACAAATTTCCTCTTCAGTGGTATTGAACCTGAAGAGACCCTGATAAACAGGTATTTTTACTTACACGATTAATTTTTTTTAAGTTTTCTAAGCTTAGTGTATAGTGTAATGGGTTGAGGGTAAAGTTCAAACAAAGCAATTAGACAATTTGACAATCAAAGCGATAATCCCCTTCTATCAAAGCGCTGGGAGATGGGGGAGTTATCAGTTATCAGTGAGCAGTTATCAGTTATCAGGAGCTGGGGAAGCTGGGGAAGCTGGGGAAGCTGGGGAAGATGGGGGAGATGAGGGAGATGAGGGAGATGGGGGAGATGAGGGAGATGGGGGAGATGGGGAAGATGAGGGAGATGGGGGAGATGGGGGAGATGGGGGAAGATTTTTCCAATAACAAATGACGAATGACGAATGACAAATGACGAATGACGAATGACCAAGTAAAATGGATGGCTTTACTGGGATTACTGGTAGTCGTGTGGCTTGTGGCATTTCCGGCTGAGGCGTCGGTGTGCCGTACAATCAAGGATCACAATATTTGTATCCTGAGTATCAAGCGTTCCGCCAAGTATTATTGGCGGTATCGAGCCGCCGTGAGTATTGATGGGGTAAAACGCCCCGTAGAGATTTATAATTGTCGCGATCGCACCCGGATTCGCCAAGATGGAGTGGTTGTTTCTTTTGAACCGGATGGCGCTGGAGAGTTTATTTGTAGTTTCTTTTAGAATACCCCAGGCATTCTTTGGTATCAAAATAGTTCGGGTAAAAAAAGTTATAATGTCTAGATACAATCCGCTGATATCAATAAACAGTTGTAGAGGCTAACTACCAACATCAATAAACAGTTGTAGGGGCGACCCGCTGATATCAATGAACACCCCCAATCCACTCAATAGACTCGGGTCGCCCTGTCGCCTAACCTCAAACTAAAATCTATAATCCCAATGAGTAATAACGTTTTCACGTCTAATAATTGGCAGTATTGGATCGTCGTGTGTGGCTATATCGGCTTTACTATTTTTATCCTTTGGCAAGTTTTAAAACCTCGGTAATAAGGAACCCCTTTTTTGCCCTGGCGACTAGAAGTCGCAGCTACACAAACAAAGTCCGCCTACGCGGACTAGCTTACTAAACAGCTTATCAGGGAAAATGCACCATTGCTCCCTCTGCTCCCCCAGCTCCCCCAGCTTCCCCCGCTTCTCATCTTAAGTTAACACCAATAACTGACGTGCGCCCTACCCTGTGTTCTAGGCTAAGCGTCTTTCTGATCAGAACATAGTGTTTCAGAACCTACTGGATCATCAAGTCGCGGTAACTTGAGCAAAACCCCTGCAAAAAACCAATAATAAACCTCCACCGGATCGACAGCCAGAGGATAATAATAGGTGTTATAACTAATAAATAAAACAAACACCCAAAGACATAACCCTAACCGTTGTAAAGACGAATCTTGAACTGACCGATATGCCTTAAACGTGAGAAACGTCAGCAAAGACACCAGCGCCAGAAATGCCAAAACCCCAATCGGACCAATTTCGTAAAACAATTTGGCATAATAGGTTTCAATTAGTTGAGTTTCCCCTAAGCGACGGGCAGCATTAGTCGCTCGTCCTAAACCATGACCTAATACTCCCTCTTGTCTACTCAATACCCACTGAAATTGATCCAGCATAAACGAAGGAGGAGGAGACGCCTCCCAGCGATCAACTAAACTAATCACCCGTTCTTCTACCTTCCCCAACGTTTGAGTAATCCAAATCGCTAAAAGCACCCCAATTCCTAATTTAAGGGGTAGCCATCCCTTATGCCGATCCGTGAGTAATACTAACAGCACAAACGTCGCCGGAACGATCGCCAGGGCTATTCGTTGACCCGAAATGACCGCCACCGCCAAGACTGCAACCATCGCCACCCATCCCACGAATCGCCACCGACGAGACGGATCACTGACACTCGCCCCATAGGTGAAAAAAGCGCTGGAAATCAGAAACCAACCCCATTGCCAGGGTGCAACAAATGTACCGGGTAAACGAATTAACCCGACTTGAGGATTGTATAACAGAGAACCGCCGACTAAACATCGTGCCTGTAAACTGGCTCTATAGACAGCTTCTCCTGTCAAACTATTGCTACTAGGACATAAACCAGTAACTAGCCAAAGGTATTGCAGAAACGCTAAACTACAGCAGATCAAGATTAGAATAACGTGTAAACGAGTGAGGAAAAATAAGTCTGTGCGATCGCGAATCAGATAATACCCACAGAAGAGTAAGGGAATATACCCAACCAGCCCTTTTAATCCTAGAATTCCCATCAGAAAAGGGCTTCCTTTGACCTGGGGATCAAACTCCTGGGGAACATTAATCAACAGGAATGTAATTAATGCTACTCCTAGCACCACCGCGATCGCGATCAATAAGGGTTTGAGAATTGATCGCGGTAGTAGTTTCCAAAACGAATCCCGCGACTGAATCAGGGCGATTAAGGCGGGAAAGTAAAACGCATCTTTAATTAAATGAAAGAGGGGATGATTCCCGGAGTAGGTGATTCTCTCACCCAGAGATTGGTAAACATCGCCCAGTGAATAAATAATGCTCCCGCTGAAGGGAAGATAGATCAGCAGTCCCCATAATCCAATGCGAGGATACTTATAGGAAAGGATAGAGAAAAAAACAAGGGCAGTACAGGCAATCCCTGTCTGAAATCCACCGACTAGACCCAACATTACACCCATAAAGGCAGAAATATAAAGTGCCACTATGATGAATCGAGTCAGTGCTGCCTTATTCATTTGAGTTTATGGGGTTAATGCTGCATCAAGCCATTGTTTCACCGTAGAAGCAACCTGATCCAGGGGCAATTCTTGAGACTGGTGGGTTGCCCGTTGCACAACTTCCACTTTACCCTGTTTGAGCGATCGCCCGGTAACGATCCGATAGGGAATGCCAATCAGATCGGCGTCTTTGAACTTCACACCCGCCCGTTCATCGCGATCATCGAGTAAGGTTTCTACACCAGCTTGCCATAACTGCTGGTAAAGTGTCTCGGCGGCGTCCATTTGTTTGGCGTCGGAGATGTTGGGAACGGTAATAATGGCGTGGTAGGGTGCGATCGCGGGTGACCAAATAATTCCATCCTTATCATGGGATTGTTCCACCGCCGCTTGCGCTAGTCGCGATACGCCTACACCATAACATCCCATATACAGGGGATTTTCTTCCCCCGCTTCGTTAGTGTACGTCGCGCCCATGGCTTTAGAATATTTAGTGCCTAACTGAAAGATATGTCCGGCTTCAATCCCCCTGGCGCTGTGCAGGATTTGGCTGGGATCATGAATCGCGCGATCGCCTGCTTTGGCTGTCCGCAAATCTACCACCTGTTTAGGTAAGGCGAAGGGTTCACCCCAATTTGCACCAACGACGTGATAGTTGGTTTCATTCGCCCCAGTGACAAAATGTTTCAAGTCAACCGCCGTATTATCAACTAAGCGTACAAATCGCGGTGCGACATCGCTAGCGGGGCGGATATAATCATCATCTAAATCCGGGGCGATATAGCCGACAGGGAGGGGTTTAGACGCCCATTTTGCTTGGGTGGTGGCGTCGGGAACCGTTAGGGCGATGAGGGCGTTGGCGTTATATTGATCGGCTAAACGGACTAATTCATTTTGCAATTTCACCTCGTTAACCTCTTGATCGCCTCGGATACTGACGATTACCAGTACCGTCATCCCATTGTCATAAACGGCTTGATAGAGGACATTTTTCAAGACATTGGTTGGCGAACAGTTGAGGAATTGACACAGGGAGTCAATCGTGGGTGTATTGGGAGTTTCCCGTTTTTCGTAAGTCTCAAAGGGAGAGGGTTCAGGATCAGCCGGGAGGGAACTAGCTTTTTCCACATTGGCAGAATAGTTCCCATCTTCGGTGTAGAGAATCTCATCTTCGCCGATATCTGCCAGAATCATAAATTCTTGGGAACCAGAACCGCCAATCGCCCCCGGATCAGCTTCCACGGCGCGAAAGGCTAAACCGCAACGGGTAATCATGTTGCGATAGGCTTGATCCATGTCCTGATAGGTTTTTTTCAGGCTGTCTTCATCGGTGTGGAAGGAATAGCCATCTTTCATAATGAATTCTCGTCCCCGCATCAGTCCGAAGCGCGGGCGGATTTCATCTCTAAACTTGGTTTGAATTTGGTAGAGGTGGAGGGGAAGTTGGCGATAGGAACGGATCATCTCCCGGGCGATGGTGGTGATTACCTCCTCGTGAGTGGGTCCGAGTCCCAGTTCTCGGTTTTGGCGATCAGTAAGGGCGAACATGATTCCCTCTGCTTTAGTATAGGTGTCCCAGCGCCCAGATTCTCGCCACAGGTCAGAGGGTTGGAGTTGGGGAAGTAAGCATTCTTGGGCACCAGTGGCGTTCATTTCTTCCCGGACAATTTGGGAGACTTTTTGCAAAACGCGCCACATCAGGGGGAGATAAGCGTAGATTCCGCTACCGATGCGACGGATATAGCCGGCGCGAACTAGGAGTTTATGGCTGGGGATTTCGGCTTCGGCTGGGTCTTCCCGGAGGGTGACGAGTAGCATTTGAGAGAGTCGCATCGTGAGGTTCCCTTTTTTGTGATGATCGATCTCTCAGTCTAGACTATTGGCTGTCCGGGTTATGCAGTGAGGGAGGATGGGTCTTTCTTTCCACAGTATGTGGCGCAATGAAGGGAGATTGTGTAGGGGCGGGTTTCACTACTATCTTTTCGGTTATACCCAGATGTGACTAAACCCGCCCCGACTCTCGCCGATTTAGAGATTTTTCCTGAAAAGTCAGGATAAGGTGCGGTGCGATCGCAAATTAGAATGAGTGTAGAGTGTAGGGTGGGCATTGCCCACTAGCCTTAAGGAGCGTGCCATTCTACTTAGATTATTATTTAGGAGCAGGATCTATGCCTAGCTCGAGGGATTCGGCTTCAAAATTTTTAATGCAAGATTCTAATATACCTAGCATAAACTCAACACTGAATCCAATTTTAGGGGGTGTAGTATAGAGATAACTCAAGTATGTAGGTTGCATTTCATGATTGCCAAGCAGGAAACCATGTGCATTCGTTCCATGTTGTCCCTCATGAATGTACGGGCATCGCATCTCCTTATAAGCGATCGCACCGAAACGAGAAAAAGCTAGCCATTTTTCAAGCTTAGATTTTTCTGCTTCTGGGTATTTTTCTAGCGTAAGTTCAACAATCTTGTCTAGTCGCAAGTCGTCCGAAATTTGGCGGGTTTGTCGTTTTTCCTTAAAGTCTAGTCCCGATCCGTCCGAAAATTGCCAGGTTTGTCCTGTTGCAGGAAAGTCTGAATCTCGCCTTTTTATCTCCTTTAAGAATTTGTATACATCCTTCGGAAGATCGCAGTTTTTATTTTTGTTGTCATAACAACACTCTGCTCGATGCCAAACATGCGGCAGTGAAACCATCTGGAATGGTGAGATGGTTTGGTTCTGGTGAGACGCTTTACCAGCGCCAGCATAACGCTCAAGAAATGCGTCGAAAATAAGACTTTGAGGTGGTTTCTTTTGTTGTTCCTTATCTTGTGTTTGCCCTATTCCCTTTGCCCAGTGGTTGGAAAGGGTATCAAGAGCTGCCCAGATTAACACATTAGCCTGATAGTAGTCTCTGCTGGGATCTAATGCATCAATGAAGTTGTAGTCTTCTCTCCAGAAATCAAAGAAACCTCTAATTCTGTCTGACAACTCTTCATTCATATTGTTCGTACTAAACGGCGTGTACATAATAAGCTAGTGTGAAATTACCTCAAGCCAGTGTAACACAATTGTAGTCTAAATGCTACAATTAGTTGATTTTCACCCATCTCAACAACCTTAGAGGGCGCAAGCCTTGCGCCCCTACCTAAATTGAATACAATGTCACTCTTGAGCAGTAGAATTCACCGTATCCTCATCGAAAACCACTTCAAACTGTGCATCAGGCATCCACTTTCCCAAAAAGCGCTGGTGATTTTCCGCTTCAGTGCGACTGTAGAAGCGAGCCACCGTATAGTGTTGAGCATTTGGCAAAAGCCTCACCAGTGTCCAAGGATAATGTTGTTGATGCCAAAAGCTATGGTTAGACTGTGGGGAGGGTTCGGTTGTGCGCCCACATCCCCGATGCTCCAAAATAGAACGAATCATCGCTAAAAGTTGCTCTCGCTGTGGCGTTCCATCGTTGGGTAACAAACTCCACTCCTTGATTGGCGCGGGTAGCCAAGTCAACTTGTAAGTCACCGAATCTTTGCTAATGCGCCAAGACAAGCGGCGTGGCTGTTTACAGCAGTTGAACCCATCCGAACGAAAAGACGCAACAATCCTGTCGCCTTCAGCTTGCAGGCGAAGCCATTGAGAATGTTTCATTGGTATGATGATAGTGATTATTTGTTAGTCAAGGGCGATCATTTGGCAAAAATGTGATCGCCCGTTATTTCATGCAAGACTTATATCGAATCCGGTTGATTGCACATGGTATGATAGTCCACAGGTGCAATTATCGCTGGTGGTTATGCCAAAACGGATTACGATTGCCCCCCACTTAAGCTTGGAAGAGCTAGAAAGAGGTTATCGTCAAACAACTCAGG
>NZ_JAVJTO010000061.1:0-19856 GCF_040220235.1 Coleofasciculus sp. B1-GNL1-01 | reverse complement strand
TGGCTCTCCCGTACATAAGGTGATAAATTTTCCTTATATGTGTAGCGATTGGCTTGATTTGAAGAAAACCTAGCTTAATCGCTTAATTAGTTGGGTTTCCTTCGTCAACCCAACCTACAAGCATTACACCGTGGGACTTTGACTTAATTCATAAGACTTTATTATCACCCTAAGTACGGGAGAGCCAGCGCTGTAAGGGTGGAATGTGGGTTATAGCAAACACTTCCCTGGTGAAGCAATCCAGTATCCCAACGGAACGGCATCGAGGAGTTTCAAGCTGTCGCACATCAACACAGGCGAATTGATAGTCCCATTCAAGGGACATTCTTTAGCCGCACAGGATGCACAGTTGGCTTTACAGAAGCTGTAGTTCTAGCATTGATTTCGATGACTGGACTGGTGTTCTAAATGAGCGGAATGATTAGTCCTTCCTTTGCCAAAAACGACCCTTCACAAGCGCTTTGCACCTCGATGGCAATTTCATCGAGCATATCATCGGAATGATTCGGTTCGTGGTGAAAAATCGCCAGTTGTTTAACCTTAGCAGCTTTGGCGAGTTTTACCCCTTCTTGCCAGGTTGAATGTCCCCAACCCACCTTAGGCGACTTGGGATTGTGGTATTCTTGGTCAGTGTACATGGCATCGTAAATCAGGATATCCGCATCACGGGCTAGATGCAGTACATTTTCATCCAAGTGATCCGGATAATGTTCGGTATCGGTGCAGTAGACCGCCGAACGTCCTTGCCATGTTACCCGATAGCCCATTGCCCCGTTGGGATGATTTAGGGGACTGGTTTCAATCGTAATATCCCCTAGGGTCATGGTATCGCCACAGATTAAGTCATAGAATTTCAAATCTGCCTGGATCTCTCGTTTCGGAACCGGGGAATTCAAATGCAATACCCGTTCTTTGAAATGCTGTTGCATTGACACTCCATCCGGTGCAGCGCCATGAATATGCAACAGATTCCCCTCCAAAAAGGCGGGGTCAAAAAAGGGTACGCCTTGAATATGATCCCAGTGATAATGGGTAAAAAACCAATAGGCTTCAATGGGGAGTTGGGGCTTGAGATTCTTACCCAGCATCCGGATACCGGTACCCCCATCAAAAATTAGGCGTTTGTCAGCGATACGCATCTCCACACAGGAGGTGTTACCGCCGTAGCGAATGGTTTCTTTGCCAGGGGAGGGAATACTACCCCGCACGCCCCAGAATTGGACAACGAACTCAGAGGAAGGACTGCTTTCCATCGGAATTTTAAGGCTTTAATGTATGGCACTGACCCTGATGACGCAGTAGGTGATCACATAATACTAAGGCGACCATTGCTTCTACCATAGGCACAGCCCTGGGCAAGACGCAAGGGTCGTGACGCCCTTTGGCTGCTAATATTGTTTCTTCACCTGTACTGGTCACTGTACGCTGTTCTTTTCGTATAGTAGCAGTGGGCTTAAACGCCACTCGCAAAATAATCGATTCTCCGTTTGTGATACCTCCCTGAATGCCGCCAGAACGGTTGGTTGTCGTCCGCACCGTTCCCGTATCATCGAGATAGAATTCATCATTATGTTCAGAACCCGTGAGTAAGGTTCCGGCAAAGCCAGACCCAATCTCAAAGCCTTTGCTAGCGGGTAGAGACATCACCCCTTTGGCGAGATCTGCTTCTAGCTTATCAAAGACGGGTTCTCCTAGTCCTTTTGGCACATTGCGGGCAACACATTCGACTACCCCACCAATGGAATCCCCTTCACGCCGGATTAACTCGATTTTTTCTATCATTCGTTGGGCGCATTCACTATCAGGACAACGGACGATATTACTTTCAACCTGTTCCAGGGTGATGGTGTGGGGATCAACGATGCCTTCCAAATCATGAATGCGTTTAACATAGCCAACGATGTCCACATTGGCAACCTGTTTAAGGATTTTTTTGGCGATCGCACCCGCTGCAACTCGACCAATGGTTTCCCGTGCGGAGGAACGTCCACCGCCCTGCCAATTGCGAATCCCATATTTAGCATCATAGGTGGCATCGGCGTGGGATGGGCGATATTTGACCGCCATCTCTGAGTAATCTTGGGGGCGGGTATCTTTGTTGGGGACAAAGATAGAAATGGAAGTACCCAAGGTTTTTCCTTCAAAGACGCCTGAGAGAATTTCACAGGTATCGGTTTCCTTGCGCGGGGTGGTAATCTTGCTTTGTCCCGGACGCCTGCGATCGAGTTCAAACTGAATCTCTGCGGCGGAAATCTCCAGTTGGGGTGGACATCCATCAATCACCACACCGACACCGCCGCCGTGGGATTCCCCGTAAGTCGTAATCCGAAACAGATGCCCGAAACTATTGCCCATAATGATCGAGATGATGCCATTAAGATTCTTATGTTAGCAACGATTTAGCTGTCTGCGCCCATCCTATACCCTAGCCCTCCTACTGTCCTGTACCCAATCGCTATGGTTCCCACGATTACCACAATTCCGATTCAGCATCTCGCCTCAGGCGATCGCCTTTCTATCCCAGTCTATAAGTTTATTGGCGCTAATCCTGGGAAAAAGGCATACATTCAAGCCAATCTCCATGGTTCAGAAATTGTTGGCAATGCTGTTATTCACCAACTTATTGAATTTTTCAGCCACGTAGAGGACAACCAACTCACTGGAGAAATTTGGCTGGTTCCTGTCTGTAATCCCATCGGCACTAATCAGCGGAATCATTTCTTTGCCACTGGGCGCTTCAATCCCTACGATGGCAAAGATTGGAATCGGATATTTTGGGACTACGAAAAAGAAGAAGAGGATTTAGCTAAGTTTGCTGAAGTTCAGATACATTACTCTCCTGAAGAAATCCGCAAAAATTATTTAGCACGCATTCAAGCTAGCTTTGAACAACACAGGAATAAACTAAATTCTTCTAGCGGACTTCCTTTTAGTGAACGCTATCGCTATCAGCTACAATCCCTTTGTTTAGATGCCAACTATGTGATTGATATTCATAGTTCCACAAATCAGGCGATCGATTATTTGTATTGTTTTCAGAGTCGTGAGGAAAGTGCCAAAGCTTTTCTCTTGGATCGCGGAATTTTAATGAATGAATATGACGGCGATGCCTTTGACGAAGCCTTTATGAAGCCGTGGTTGGCATTGGAGAAGCAATTAGCCGCCTTTGGTAAAGCGATTCAGTTTGATGTTGAGTCTTGGACATTGGAACTGGGTTCAGGGATGGAAATGAATCCCGACTCGGTAAAAAAAGGAGTGCTGGGGATCAAAAATTATCTGGCACAAAAACAACTGCTCGATTGTCCAGATTTGCCCCTAGACAACACCACTGATCAATCGGTTAAGTTTACCATAAAAAGCCAAATTAAGCCGTACTACGCTCCAGTCGGGGGGATGATTCAATCACGAGTTCCGTTGGGCAGTCAAATTCAAGTCGAGCAGCCTTTGTATCAATTACTGAGTTTTAATCGAGAAGGGGATTTACCTCAAATAATTGACGTTCAGGCTGAATCCGATGGTTTGGTGTTTAGCGTTGCTAAGAATTATGCGGTTAATGAAGGCGAGTATGTTTTATCAATTATGTAGATAAAGATAGATGTTGTTGTTCCGTTATTGGTGGGGAGAGCGGGTTTTGTTTTTCCGTTATCGGTGGATAGTTAAATTTAGTGCCTAAACCCGCCCCTACAATTGTGCCTAAACCCGCTCTTTCAGTTAAACAGATGTGCCATAAGTAGGTTGGTGGAAATAAACTCAACCTTATGAAGTTATGTTAAAAAGCCTCAAACCCTTACAAAGGACGAATGACGAAGGACTAATGACGTAGCTTGCTTCTCGCGAAAGCGAGTTCCCCACCGTTAACTTTAATTGTCCCCACCTACTTAGAATTGTATTGAAGCTTCTGTCGCTCGAATATAAATATGGAAGACAGCAACAATTTCACCTTAATTCCCGACGCAGACGCCGTAATGATTCCTCAAGCCCCAGAGGGATTTAAATCTGGCTTTGTCGGTATCATTGGACGCCCGAATGTGGGCAAATCGACGTTAATGAATGAATTGGTGGGGCAGAAAATTGCCATCACCTCCCCCGTCGCCCAAACCACTCGCAACCGCTTGCAGGGGATTCTGACAACAGACAATGCTCAACTGATTTTTGTGGATACGCCAGGAATCCATAAGCCCCATCATCAATTGGGGAAAGTGTTGGTGCAAAATGCTAGGATTGCTATTGAAGCGGTGGATGTAGTGCTGTTTGTCGTGGATGGAGCGACACCCGCAGGAGGAGGCGATCGCTATATTAGTAATCTACTCAGCCAAACCTCAACACCTGTAATTCTGGGCGTTAACAAATCAGATTTACAATCGCCAGGGAAAGGCTTAGATGAAGGGTATCATCAACTGGCAGATCCCCACAATTGGCAGGTGACAAAATTCTCTGCCTTGACGGGTGACGGGTTGGCAACCTTGCAGGAACAGTTAATTGGTCGGCTAGAACCAGGTCCCTATTATTATCCGCCGAACTTAGTCACCGATCAACCCGAACGTTTTATTATGGGAGAATTAATTCGAGAGCAAATTCTGCTGTTGACTCGCCAGGAAGTTCCCCATTCCGTCGCTATTACCATTGATGCTGTTGAGGAAGAACCTAAAATTACCCGCATCCTCGCCACGATTCACGTTGAACGGGAGTCACAAAAAGGAATTTTAATTGGCAAAAAGGGCAGTATGCTGAAAACCATTGGTTCGGCGGCGCGTCAGCAAATTCAAAAGTTAATTGCCGGTAAAGTTTATCTAGAATTATTTGTGAAAGTGCAACCTAAGTGGCGACAATCTCGTCTGAGATTAGCAGAGTTGGGTTATCGGTTGGAGGAATAGTTATTTGGTAAGGATTCAGGGAACAGGTAGAGTAGAGATGTTGCATGCAACGTCTCTACAACTTCTGCATCTCTCCTATCTTCCTCATCTGTACCTTTTTCTTCTGGAAACGGTTTTCAGACATGTTCCTGAAACTTAGGCTAAAATCTATATCATAAAGATAAATCTACGTCAAGCTCAGAGCAGTAGATTTACCGTTCTGAAGCGGGGCAAGTTTTTCTAACGTTTATAGATTCAGGGTGAGGCTGGCAGAGTTTCAGACTCGGCATTCTACAACAGTAATTTAAGGAAGGCGATCGCCATGAAATTCACAATTGTTATACTGACTACAATTCTCACCACAATCGGCATAACGAGTGGAGCAATGGTTCAAGCCAGAACTCCCACTCAAGAATTTTTCGAGCAGGGATGGGAGCAATTAGAGCGAGAAATTCGCACTCTCCAGGAAGACAATCCGGAAGCGGAGGAAAGCCTGCAACAAGAATCTGAAACGGAGCCGCTATTGGATGTGAATCCAACGGCTGGTAGTGAAACCCGTTTAGAGATTGAGGGTATTGAGCCACCGAATTCGCAGCCTGATCCGGTAGATGATTCGCCTGTTAACTAGGGGCTGCTGAATAAGTGTTGTGGTGAGGGGGAGCTGGGGGAGCTGGGGGAGCTGGGGGAGCTGGGGGAGCAAGGGTACATTTTCCCTGAGCAAGGTGATGCCATACTTATGAAGGATGCTACCCGATTTCCTTGAATCAAACCCTGTGTCAATAAAGCTCAAAGTATTGGTGGTTAAGGGTTTCGGAGTTGTGCAGCAAGCCCTAACTAGGTGAAAAAATAGAGGCACGACAATGCCGTACCCCTACCTAAACATTGAAACCAGCAGCGCTAACGCATCGGTGGAGGAACCTCTAACCCCACGCGATCGCGTCCTCCGATTTCTGGGGCTACCATGGATACCATGGGCGGTTTCCCTTCAGCTAACGTCGGTACTGAACCCCGCAACCGGGCAGTTAACTGCTGCGTCGTCGAGTCATACATCTGCGTGATTAGCTTGGGATACAAGCCAATCCCAATAATCGGCACCAGCAAACAAGCAATAATAAACACCTCACGCGGTTCCGCATCCTGCAAAACCTCGTGTTCCACCAGTTCCTTATTCTCAGAACCGTAGAAGATTTCCCGCAGATTGGACAGCAGATAAATCGGCGTCAGAATCACCCCAACGGCGGCTAAAAAGACGACAATCACCTTAAACGTGGAATTGTAGGCATCCGAAGTGGCAAATCCGACAAACACCATTAACTCTGCCACAAACCCACTCATCCCCGGTAACGCCAGAGACGCCATGGAACAAGTCGTCCACATGGCAAAAATCTTCCGCATCTTTTGACCGACACCTCCCATTTCATCCAACATTAGGGTATGGGTGCGGTCGTATGTTGCCCCAACTAAGAAGAACAAACTCGCCCCAATTAAGCCGTGGGACACCATTTGCAACACCGCCCCACTCAAACCCAAGTCGGTAAATGAGCCAATCCCGATTAAAACAAAGCCCATGTGGGAAATCGAGGAATAGGCAATCTTGCGCTTGAGGTTGCGTTGAGCAAAGGAGGTTAATGCCGCATACACGATATTCACCACGCCCAAAATCACCAACACCGGGGCAAAATAGGCATGGGCATCGGGTAACATCCCGGCATTCATGCGAATCAGGGCATATCCACCCATCTTCAACAGAATCCCCGCTAGCAACATGTGAACCGGGGCGGTGGCTTCGCCGTGGGCATCGGGTAACCAAGTATGCAAGGGGAAAATCGGTAACTTGACCCCGTAGGAAATCAGAAACGCCGCATACAGCAACAATTCTAGATTAATCGCATAATCCTTCAGGGCGAGCGATCGCATATCAAAGGTGACAGTATCCCCATAGAATGCCATCGCCAAGGCTGCAATCAAAATAAACAGCGAACCCCCTGCCGTATACAGAATAAACTTCGTCGCTGCATACAGCCGCTTTTTGCCGCCCCAAATCGACAGCAGCAAATACACCGGAATTAACTCCAGTTCCCACGCCAGGAAAAACAACAGCATATCCTGCACCGCAAACACGGCAATTTGACCGCCGTACATTGCCAGCATTAGGAAGTAAAACAGCTTAGGCTTTAGGGTTACGGGCCAAGCCGCCAGGATTGCCAACGTTGTCATAAACCCCGTCAGCAGTACCAACGGCATTGATAAGCCATCCACCCCCACCGACCAATTCAAGTCCAGCGTAGGTACCCAGGCATATTTTTCAACCAGTTGCAGTCCCGGATTGGCAAAGTCATAGTTGATGACAAAGGCACAAACAATCAACGTAAAATCAATTAGCCCAACAATCAGGGCATACCAGCGTTCCCATACACCATTCTTCTCCGGCAATAAAGGAATGCCCACAGAAGCGACGATGGGAAACAGAATAATTACGGTTAACCAAGGAAAATCAGTCATTGGTCATTAGTCATTAGTCATTGGTCATTGGTCATTGGTTATTCGTCATTAGTCATTGGTCATTAGCCATTCGTCATCAAGTGAACTAACTCTGAACGAATGACAACAGAGACACAATTTGCCACAGGATAGAACAAAGGACAAATGACAAATGACACATTCTTAAGACAACCCAGAAACAATCACAAAACCGAGAACTGCCCCAAAAATAATCAGCGCATAGAATTGGGCGCGACCGTTTTCGAGATATTTCAGTCCTTCACCACTGATCAGGGTAACTAAACCGGTTAAATTAACCGCACCATCCACCACACGGTAGTCTACTTCCATCACTTGGCGGGCTAGGCGACGGCTTCCCTGGACGAACAGCCGATTATAGATATCATCGAAATACCACTTGTTGAGGGAAAACTTGTAAAGCGATGTAAAGTTTTTCGCGATCGCACTTGGATCAATTTGACCCATCCGGTACATCAGCGACGCTACGGTAATGCCAATTAGGGCAATCCCCACTGAGGAACCCGCCATCACCAGAAACTCACTCCAGTTAAACGCCGCTTCATGACTCACTACTTCCGCCACAGTTTCCCCGGGGGTGTGGATGAATTCCTCAAAGTAGTTGTCAAAGGGCATTCCCACCAAACCAATCAGGGTTGAGGGGACAGCCAGTAACAGTAAAGGTAAGGTCATGGTTAAGGGTGATTCATGGGGAGACTCACTATGCCCATGATCATGATCCTCAGCCTCTAATTCCCGCCTATCCATGGCACCGGGTCCAAACGCAGGTACGGGTTCAGCCACAGCCCCTTTAATTTGTTCCTTAATACTGGTGATATTCCCCCGGAAATCGCCCTCAAAGGTCATGAAATACATGCGGAACATATAGAAGGCAGTCAGTCCAGCCGTTAGCCAACCGACAACCCACAGTCCTGGAGACGCAGCAAAGGCATTGCCTAAGATTTCATCCTTTGACCAAAACCCGGCAAAGGGAGGAATCCCACAAATTGCCAGGGTGCCAATTAGAAAGGTTAGGGACGTAATTGGCATATACTTCCGCAATCCCCCCATCAGCCGCATATCCTGGGCTAAATCCGGATCATGACCCACCACGGCTTCCATGCCATGAATCACGGAACCGGAACAGAGGAAGAGCATGGCTTTAAAATAAGCGTGGGTCATCAGGTGGAATAACCCGGCACTGTAGGCGCCAATCCCCATTGCCATGACCATGTAGCCCAACTGGGAGATTGTGGAATAGGCAAGACCCTTTTTGATGTCATTTTGGGTCAGGGCGATGGTTGCTCCTAAAAAGGCAGTAAATCCGCCTGTCCAGGCAATCACCGTCATCGCCACGGGGATATTTTCAAACACGGGGTACATACGGGCAATCAGAAATACCCCAGCCGCCACCATTGTCGCGGCGTGAATCAGTGCCGAAATTGGGGTAGGACCTTCCATCGCGTCAGGAAGCCAAACGTGCAAGGGAAATTGAGCAGATTTGGCAACGGGTCCTAAAAAGACTAATACAGCAAACAGGGCGGCGAGTCCGCTGCTAATATAACCGGATTCGACAAAGGCTTCTAAGTGGGCGCCCATGACATCAAACTCAAAGCTACCGGTTGCCCAGTACAGCCCCAGGATACCCAAAAGGAGACCAAAGTCCCCCACCCGGTTAACCACAAAGGCTTTTTGACAAGCATCGGCGGCAGCTTTGCGATCGTACCAGAATCCGATGAGTAGGTACGAACACATGCCCACCAGTTCCCAGAAAATATAAACCTGTATCAGGTTGGGACTAATCACCAGACCCAACATTGAGGAACTAAACAGGCTCAAATAGGCATAGAAGCGCACATAACCGGAGTCGTGTGCCATGTAGCCGTCGGTATACACCATGACCAGAAAGGCGACGGTAGTAACGACTACTAGCATCAACGCCGTTAAGTTGTCGATGGTGTACCCCATCATCAGGTGAAAATTCCCCGCTGCCGCCCATTCCAGGGTACGGGTAAACGGTTCATGTCCGTGAAATTGACTCCAGAAGATGGCAAACGACAGCACCATCGCCGCCCCCAGCAGGGAGACGACGAACACGGAGGATAACTGTCGTAGCTGATTCGTGGTTTTGTTGAATGAGATAAGCCCTAAGCCGACTAGCATTGCCCCTGCCAAGGGCAAGACCGGGATCAACCAGGCATATTGATAAAGCGGTTCCATGGAAGACAGCTTACTTTAGATTTCTTTACTATTTTGACAAACCGTTAACAACTGTGACATATACCTATACAAAAAGAAAGTTGGCTCGGTGTGAGCCAACCTCAAGTAGAAATACTTATTTTATAAGAAAACTCATGGGTTGATTAATTTTGCTGATATTGACACTCTTCCTACTTATTCGTTAACAATAAGCTAAAAAGCAGATTCCGTAAGCCTTACAGCCCTTTGCCCTCTGCCTCCTGCCCTCTGCCCTCTGCCTTTATAGACTAAGCGGCTGATTGAGTGGCACTCTCTAAGGCGGTATGAGTTAAACCTTGCCCAATGGATGCTGAAAACTGCGATTGATTGTTCCCGATCAGATTTTGAATCGCCAAGCGCAAGTCATCTCGTCCTTGAAAGCCTTCCAATCGCCCCACTAACTGACCGTTTTCAAATAAGAGCAAGGTGGGTAAAGATTTGAGTTGATAGGTACTGGCAAGCCTGAGACTGTTATCCGCATTCACCCGCACCACTTCAATCCGATCGCTCCATTCCTGCTGTACGTCCTCCAACATTGGCTGGATTAGGCGACATAGCCCACACCAAGGTGCCCAAAAATCAACCAGAACCATCTTAGAGTTTTCTAAAACGTATTGCTTAAACGTCTGCTCGTTCACCGACAACACCATGATCCCTCGAATTCTATTGGATTTTTACTCGCTTCCTTGGGATCATGCTACATCGAATTGGGATTATTTGAACAATAAATCCAATAATTTTACCAATTTATTTGGGCAGTTGCTCGCATAAGTAGGGGATGCGCCCACCACAACAAGCCGACAAAGCCGATTACACCTAGATAGGCAGGACGGATAAATTCTTCCCATTTCAGGGTTTGACGTCCCTGAATCACGGCAAGGAAGGGAAAAACGGAGGTGCGTTCTTTGACAGACTCAAAGGCATCGCCATAGCGCTTGGAGAGCCGTTGATCCCCATGCCAAACGCCAAAACAATGGTGCAAAATTAATCCCACCGAGGTGAGTAGAGTGAAGCTGGTGCCAATCCAGAGGGTGTGAGCAATACACCAAATTACCTGTCCCACCATTTGCGGATGTCGGGTAATCCGAATGATTCCGGTTTCGTAGAGATGAACTTGGGGTTTCTGGATGGCGGCGATTTCTAACAGGTTGAATGTGGCGGGGTAGAGAAACAAAAAAGAAACTGCTGAAAGCCACCAGACTAAGGGTTTGATCCCCGGAATTCCCTGCACCCGCCACAATTGAATCCCATCGTAGCGGTGGTTGAAAAAGTAAATAATTAATACAACAGCAAGAGATAGGCTAACCAGAGCAAATAAAATTCGATAGAACCTCGCGCCAATCTGTTGTTCAGCCCAAGGTCGTAGTGCAGCTAGACCACTATGCGCGATCGCAAAGCTCAAAAGCAGTCCAGCCATTACCCAATGACTGAATGTCACGTTAGTCCAGACCCCCATAAATCCTGATGTCGATTCGTTGCCCAATTCATCCTAGCAAGAATACTCAAGGACTTGATCCCGTGTTGTGTTACTGTCGATTTCAGGCACAGGTTTACACGTTCGTTTTTGGCAATTCCTACTATCGTTGACGTTAAATCCCATCTTCAACCCCCCTGGGATTGCCTGTTATTGCTCCTTTTTTGATGGTTTAGCTCCTATGTCTGACCTTCCTTTCACTCTCGATCAACTCCGCATTCTCAAAGCAATCGCTTCTGAGGGGAGTTTTAAACGTGCGGCGGATAGTTTGTACGTTTCCCAACCGGCTGTGAGTTTACAAGTGCAAAACTTGGAACGACAGCTTGATGTCCCCTTATTTGACCGAGGCGGGCGTCGCGCTCAATTGACAGAAGCCGGACACTTACTCCTAAGCTACGGTGAAAAAATTCTCACCCTTTGTCAGGAAACCTGTCGGGCGATTGAGGATTTACAAAATCTCCAGGGTGGGACGCTGATTGTAGGCGCGTCTCAAACCACGGGAACCTATCTCTTACCTCGGATGATTGGCTTGTTTCGACAGAAGTATCCCGATGTGTCGGTACAATTACAAGTTCACTCGACGCGCCGTACTTCTTGGTCTGTTTCCAATGGACAGGTAGATTTAGCCATCATTGGCGGTGAAGTCCCCACGGAACTTCAAGAAACTTTACATATTATGCCTTACTCGGAAGACGAGTTGGCGCTAATTTTACCTGTCTTTCACCCCCTGGCAAAAGTGGGAACTGTGCATAAGGAGGATTTGTATAAGTTACAATTTATTGCGCTCGACTCCCAATCCACGATTCGTAAGGTAATCGACCAGGTTCTCACGCGCTGTGATATTGATACCCGCCGCCTGAAGATTGAGATGGAACTCAACTCAATTGAGGCAATTAAAAACGCCGTGCAATCGGGATTGGGTGCAGCGTTTGTGTCTATTTCAGCCATCGAAAAAGAATTGCAAATGGGTGTTTTACATCGAGCAACGATAGAAGGCGTCGTGGTGAAGCGAACGCTGTCTTTAATCGTCAATCCCCATCGCTACCGTTCCAAAGCTGCCGAAGCCTTCAGCCGGGAAATTTTGCCCCAGTTTGCGCCTCCAGGATGGGAAGAAAAACCACCTGCCTCGCCGCCAATAACTGCTCCTAAATTGAATTCGGCATCATCTCAACCGGCGTCGTCTCAACCGACAGGTTAAGGACAATTGCACGAAAGGTTTTCGGTTGAAATTGCCTGAGTGTAGAGGTGTGAGAGTGTAGGAGTAAGAGTGAGCTACCTGTAGGGGTACGACATGTCGTGCCTCTACTAGGGAATGAATTGCCTAATGGGGAGAAATGCTGGCTGGCAATAGTGGGAAATTTGGCTCGATGTTTAGCCGTTAAATTAAAAGATTATAAATAATCCTAAATTGCAAGCAGCCAGACGACAACAAATTCAAAATTGTTGAATAAAATAAAAGGCTAAAGACGCCGAACGGCAACAGCTTGTTCAAGGATATGAATAACGCGATTCCGAGGAAAAACATACCCCATTTTGTTTGGCGATCGCGTATAGTTTTAAAACAGTATCTTATCTCCCGATAAAATCTAAGGGCGATCAGATCGCAACTAATCGTAGCGTTGCCCTAGCAAAGGCGCTATATCCAAACCTAGCATGGTATTTATACCAAATTCCAAGATATAACTTTCCCTCCCCCTACTTCCCCAGCTTCCCCAGCTTCCCCTCACCACAACCCTTATTCAGCAGACCCTATTTAGGCAGTTTTGGTATGCCCGTTGTACATACTGTGAGCAAAGTCCAAGCGCAAATCGCCACTGTCGTGCCGTTGCTCATTCAACGGAGTTAATGGTTTCAGGGGCATCCAAACCCACTCAACCACCTCCTTGATCACTCCGCACCCCGTAGGCGAGTGGGGTATTCCGGAGGCTTGGATTAAAACAAATCCCGCAGGGGGCTGCGTTTTATGCTACCCTGCTAGAGCAGAAATCAAAAAAGCAGCAACGAGAGCGATCGCCAATGTGCCAGCGTTATTGTCTGTCATAAGCCGCCCTGTCCAATCACCCCGTATTATATAGGATTACCGTGTACTCTATAAAATCGCCAACATGGAGCTTGATATTCAGTCGGGATAATCACTTAAAGTTGAGAGAAAAACACACATTTTTAGCTAGAAGCGGTAGTCTATCTAGGAAAAGGTGAGAGGAGTAAGGTTGTGGAAGTTGTCAAAGAGTACGTCCAGCGGTGGTACGAAAGTGGATTAGCGCCCGACGAATATGTTTGCCATCAAAAGCAAGGGAATTTAGTCGAGATAGAATCAGTCGCCACAGGAAAGCGTCAGACGGTTCTCACGTTCTGTACGAATGATGTCTTGGGTCTGGTTCAGAACGAGGCGGTTCGCCAAGCAGCGGTTGATGCTATTTTTCAATACGGTACGTCCAACAGTTCAACCTCAGTCCTCAGTGGTCGCATCGATTTGCATCGGCAGCTTGAGCAAGAGATTTCGGAGTTTAAGCACCTACCCCATACCCAACTCTTTTTGAATGCGTGGATGGCGATGCAAGCCCTGATGGATGCGTTCTGCCATTTGGCTATTCCCGTTCCTGGCTTTCAGCATACCCGTGAGACATTAATTTTGACTGATGTCCTCAACCATGGCTGTATTCTCTCAGCCGTCGTCAACGCGGGAACTCGTTCTGGAAAGTTATTTGGTCATAGTCCGCGTGTGCGGGTGAGAGCCTATCGCCACTGTGATGCTGAGGACTTAGCCCGTAAACTGCGTCGTTATGCTCGCCCTCATGATCGGATTATGGTGATTTCCGATGCGGTGTTTTCCATGGATGGGGATATTGCCCCCCTCCCCGATATGATCGAGGTGCTGCGACATTACGAAGGCAGTGTCTTGGTGATGGATGAAGCTCATGCTAGTGGAGCGATTGGGGCGACGGGTGGCGGTATCTACGAACATTTTGGCATCCTACCCCAATACGCGATTGAGCAGGGTGTTGTGCCGTTGATTATGACCACATTCTCCAAGTTTGCCGCATCAGCAGGGGCGGCAATTAGCAGCCATGTGGCGGAATTGATTCCCCTGTTAAATGTTTCTCCCACGTCGATTGGTACGGTTTCCTTGTCACCACCTCTGACAGCCGCCGCCTTGGAAAGCGTTCGTCAGGTGCGCCGTCATCCCGACATGGTGAAAAAGCTTCAGGCAAATACTCGCTACTTGCGATCGCGCTTAGTCGAAGCCGGATTTGATGCCATTGGTGAAACGAACGTGATCCCGGTTATTTTACCCTCAGAAATTAATCCGAAATTATTTGGTCAGTACATGTTAGAGAATCATGGCATTTGGGTATCACCCATCTGGTTTATTGCCAAACCCCGTATCCGAATGACGGCAAATGCTCTGCATACTAAGGAGGAGATGGATAAATTAGTCGCCGCCATGGTAGCAACACGAGATTTTTTGTATAAACCCATGATCAGCGCCTAACTCGTCCTGGGTTATTGGTTATTTGACGAATGACAAATGACAAATGACAAAATTCGCACTGTAGCCACTCCAGCCGACCAGGACTTGTTTCTGGATGTACCTGCACGAGTCTATGGGAATGACCCTAATTGGGTGCCACCCCTGCGTAGCGATGTAGCGAAGCAATTTGCCCCCGATAATCCCTTTTTTGGCTACGGCAAATTACAGCAATTTATTGCTATGGATTCGTCCCACCCTTCCCAGGCGGTGGGGCGAATTGTGGCGGCGGTGAATCAACGGTTAATTGAACGAGAGGGGAAAACGGTTGGTTTAGTTGGGTTTTTTGAATGTGTCCAAGATTTCGCGATCGCACAATCTCTGCTGAATGCGGCGTGTCAGTGGTTGCGCGAACAAGGGATGACTGTGGCGCGGGGACCGATTGATTTATCGACCCACAATAATTGTTTATTTTTGGTCGATGGCTTTGATACACCACCCATGGTGATGATGCCCTATAATCCCCCCTACTATCCCGAATTTTTGGAAAAAGATGGCTGGCAGAAAGCGAAGGATGCTTATGCTTATGATTTTCCCCTCGATAAGCCCTTATCGGATAAGTTTAAAAAAGCTTATCAGATTGCCTGTAAATCGGGTATCACGTTTCGTCCGATTAGAACTAAAGGCGAAGGATTTGAACAGGATTGTATCAGCCTTTATCATCTTTTTAACCGTGCCTTTGCTAATAATTGGAGTTCGGCGCCGAGAACCGAAGAAGAATTTCTAGAAGAAGCCAAGTCATTACAGAGTTTAGTTGATCCAGATGTTTTTCCCATTGCCGAAGACAAGGGTGAAATGATCGGCTTTTTTATGGGATTACCGGACTATAATATTCCCCTAAAACAGGTTAATGGGAAACTCAACTGGCTGGGAATTCTCAAGTTTCTTTGGTATCGTCGCCAGATTGACCAAGGACGGGTGATTGCGATTGCTTCATTGCCAGAATATCGCCGCAAAATGGTGCCGTTGGCGTTAATTTATTTGGGAATGCAAGGGGGGATTAAGAAAGGTAAGCCCTATAAGCGGGCAGAATTAGGTTGGGTTTGGGAAGATAATTTTCCGTCTCGTAAGTTGATTGAAGCGTCGGGGGGGACAATTTATAAAACGTATCGAATTTATGAAAAAACGCTGTAGTGGCGTGGCACAGCTAAAATTGTGGAATAGGTCGTAGGTTGGGTTGACGCCAGGAAACCAACAGAATATAGGGCTAAAGCCCTTACTACGAACCTAAGCTAATCTATCAAATGAGGTAAATCATGCCACTACTGGCGTGGCACAGTTTATTTGATGAATTAGGATCACGCCCCGAAACCGTAGGGGCGCATGGCGTGCGCCCGATTCAATGGTAAAATCTATTCCACAATTTTAGCTGTGTCAGTCCACTACAATTAAAACAGTTAATAATAGTGAGTTAGACGGTGACAACAACATCAACAACAGAACAACCACAAGTTCGCGCTGAACCAATCGTTACACTCAGAGGGGTTAGCTGGCAAACGTATCAAGCCTTAATGCACGATGTAGGAGATAATCGGGCTTGGAGGATAGCTTATGACCAGGGAATATTAGAAATCCGGATGCCACTACCCAAACACGAAGAACCTAAACGATTGCTAGAGAGTTTTATTGAAGTTGTAGTAGACGAACTCGGCATTGAGTTGAGAAGTCTTGGTGCTTTAACATTGGAACGGGAGGACTTAACCCGTGCTGTTGAACCTGACACCTGTTTTTACATTCAAAATGAAAGTAGGGTTAGAGGTCAAGACAAAATTAATCTACCCGATGACCCACCGCCTGATTTAGTAGTTGAGTCCGATTATAAAAATTCTTCCATCAATAAATTTAAACTCTATGCCGAGCTTGGTGTTCCAGAACTTTGGCGATATCGCCAGAATAGGCTTGAGGTTTATCAACTGATAGAGGGACAATACGAAAAAACTCAGCAAAGTCCGACATTTTCATTTCTACCCATTGCTGAGATTCCTGGATTAATTGAGCAGAGTAAGACAATGGGACAACGAGCGGTAGTGCGTTTATTTCGCCAGCGAATTCGAGAAATTTTGGCAAATCAAAGTTCGGATTAAGAGGAATAGCACTAACGCCCCTAGTTTTTCACCGGAAGTCTAGAAACCTACGTCGGGGCGGGCGCGAGTCAGGGGTACACGTCAACCCAAGTATAAACAAGTAACTATGACCCTAGCAACTAAACCACTCACCCTAGCTGACTTTCTCAAACTTCCCGAAACCCAACCTGCTAGCGAATTTATCGACGGTAAAATCTATCAAAAACCCATGCCACAAGGGAAACACAGCACACTACAAATATGCCTCGCCAACACAATAAACAAGGTGGGATTTCCTGAAAAAATCGCTTACGCTTTCCCCGAATTACGCTGCACGTTTAGCGGACGCTCTATTGTGCCAGATGTTGCCGTCTTTCAATGGGATAGAATTCCCTTCGATGCTGATGGAGAAGTGGCAAACGTATTTGAATGTCCTCCAGATTGGACAATTGAAATCCTCTCACCAGACCAGTCACAAACCAAGGTAACAGATAATATTTTATTCTGTCTCAGACATCAAACCAGGTTGGGGTGGTTGATTGACCCCAATGAGAAAGCCGTAATCTGTTTTTATCCCAATCAATTACCAGAAATTATCCGACAATCAGAGGATAGGCTACCTGTGCCAGATTTCCTCAATCTACAGCTAACTGTTGAACAGGTATTCTCCTGGTTGAAACTGGGACAGCGTTTGTAAATCACAGGTGTGCGATCGCGAAAATTACTTGGCGCCAATTTCCACAGTATTGTTCATTAATATACTACAAGTTTTGTGATTGGTGGGTTACGGCGGACACCGAATTAAACGGTGATTTTTGAATTGAATTACCGCCTAACCCACCCTACCTGGTATTATATTTTATTGCTCAAGGCTTTAACTTATGCTTGTATCAACATGATTGTCACGCCCAGCTTAGGCAGGGACTACAATTGAATCAAGGTATCAAGGGCAGTTCACTATGACAACAGCAACACCAACGCCTCAATCCCAGAAAAGGGGCGCTGAACCAGTCGTTACCTTAAAAGGCGTTAGCTGGCAAACCTTTAAGACATTACTGGCGGAAATTGGCGAAGACCGAGCCTGTAGAATGGCTTATGATCAGGGAGTATTAGAAATTAGAATGCCACTGGAAGACCATGAAGAACCCAAACGACTGCTTGAAGACTTTGTGACAGCCATAGTCGATGAATTGGGTATCGAACTTAGAAGTCTAGGTTCATTAAGCTTGAAGCGCGACGATTTAACTCGTTTTATTGAGCCGGATAGCTGCTTCTATATCCAAAATGAATCACGAGTCCGAGGTAGACGAATCAATCTGGAAATTGATCCACCGCCTGATTTAGCGATTGAGTCAGATTATACCAGTTCCTCTGTTGATAAACAATCTATTTATGCGGCGTTGGGTGTTCCGGAATTGTGGAGATATACTCGTCAAACGCTCCAGGTTTATCAATTAGTCGAAGGAGAATATGAACAGAGAGAACAAAGCATGACGTTTCCCTTTTTACCTGTAACCGAGATTCCCGGTTTTATTGAACAAAGTAATACCCAAGGGCAGCGAACAGCCGTGCGGTTGTTTCGTCAACGAATTCGAGAACTTTTACACAATCAATAGAAAATCTGCCCGGAGCCCGGAGATCCCGGAGAGATCCCGGAGTTCAAACTCCGGGCTAAGAGCTTAAACCCGTTGAAACGGGTTCAAAGGTTTACCCAGTAAGCTTTAGCTTACTTTAGCTTTCAGCCGGAAATTTATTTCCTGGCTATGCTTAAAATTTGAATAGAGTCAGCAAGCCTGAAAATCAGCCCGGAGTTCAAACTCCGGTCAATTTAGTCGAGTAGAATTCTTATCCAGTCAGCTAAAGCTGACTTGAGCTTTTGGTTCCTTGGGTTTGAATCAAAGGCTGGTTAACACTAAAAGCCAGGAGGTGTGGATGAAAGCCCTAGTCACCGGAGCAAATGGATTTACCGGTTCTCATTTAGTTAAAGCATTAGAACAACGGGGGGATAGCGTTGTCGGTTTCGTCCGCAAGTCTAGCAACCTTCAGCGTCTGTCAGATTGCCAAATTCAACTGGTTTACGGCGATATTAGCGATCGCGACGCCCTAAAAACAGCTATGACTGGGGTAGACTGGGTATTTCACACCGCCGCGTATGTGGAATTAGGACTCGTGGATGCCAAGAAAATGGAACGGGTGAATGTGGAGGGAACCCGCGCTGTTTTAGAGGTGGCTCAAGCGGTTGGTGTATCTAAACTCGTCTACTGTAGCACTATTGGCGTTTTTGGTGACACCAAAGGTCAAGTCGTGAATGAAACCTTCCAACGCCAGCAAACCGACTTTTCTAGCGCTTATGACAGCACCAAATACCAAGCCCAACAAATTGTAGACCAATTTGCCACCCAAGGATTACCCGTGGTGAGTATTCTCCCGTCTGGTATCTTTGGTGCAGATGACCCCCATTTTGGTCCCGTACTCAAGCAATTTCTCAAAGGCGGCTTAAAAGTATGGGCGGGGGGCGATCGCATTACCGGAATTGTCCACGTTGATGACTTAGCCAGCGCCATGATTCTGGCGGCACAAAAGGGTCAACCGGGCGAAAAATATATCATTTCGGCGGGGGATCTGTCTACCCGTGACATGTTCAGCCTGCTGAGTCAAGACACTGGAATTCCGGTTCCGGCGGAAGCCCCCAAACCCTTGGTGAGACTCGCCGGAAACCTCCTTGACCCCATCGGGCGGCTGTTGAATTGGCAACCGCCTCTGAGTCGGGAACGGGTTCATTACGTCTATGATCGGTGCGTGCGCGTTGATGCAACCAAAGCCCGTCAAGACTTAGGCTGGAATCCGCGATCGGTATCGCAAACCCTCAGCGAGATTGTCAGGATTATGAAAACTCAATCCTAGATGGGTAGATGGGTAGGGTACTGTAGGTGCTGGTTGGCTGAAGATAAGGAAGATTTATCCTTTTTTCGGCGCAACGCACCGTTATAATCAGGTTTGAGGTTAACCGACAAATTTGGATGGGGATTAGGGCGGGTTTCGTTGTTAAGTTTGAGGTAGGTTAGTTCATTTAATTCCTAAAGAAAGCCCCTACACCTTTTGGGTGCGATCGCGCTTTGAAATCAAATAGGTTTTCCGGTCTGATTTCCGGTTAATCTATCTATCGGATATTGAGAGAAAAATCTAATGTAGGGGCGGGT